>JABDEK010000025.1:0-365 GCA_013287135.1 Acidobacteriota bacterium
TAATTGAGGAAGCATCCTCTTTGATGGAATCCCTCGCAAACAACCACCCCTTCATTGACGGGAATAAGCGAGTTGGTTTTCTTATGACTGACGTGCTGCTCCGACTCCACGGCTATTTCTTGGACGTCGATCCACTCGAAGCCCACAAGCTAATTACTGGATCCATGCAGAAAAGCGAATTTCGCTTTCCCATGATTCGTGACTGGATACGTTCGGTCGTCAAACCGCTTACTGGCGAAGAATAGTGCCGTACCGACGTACTAGACTGTTTCCTAAATGGATGACGTACGCTACGTGGCATTCTGTGACATCCTCGGATTTTCCAACAGAATTCTGAGCGACTTTAATGCAACGCAGAAAGCCTA
>JABDEK010000025.1:375-49034 GCA_013287135.1 Acidobacteriota bacterium
ATCGGAGACGGAGGGATTCGAACCCTGGCACAGGTGTTAGCCCGTACAACGGTCTAGCAAGTTCAGCTGTCCTCTGCCAGCCTCATGTCTAATCCTGTAGTCGAAGAAGTTACGACAACCATGTATTCCGACGCCATTCTGATGACGGGAGAGTCGCTCGGTAAAATTCTGTCGGCCGTGCAGTCCGTTTGGTTTTTTGCACTGGCACAAAATCTTATGATCTGTGGTGCCATTACCCAGGGTCGCTATTGGGAGCAGCGGAATGGTCATCACCTGTTTGTTGTCAGCGATGCGCTTGTGCGGGCTGTCAAACTGGAGCGGTCGGTTGGCGTTCCTGCGGTGGTCATTGCAGACGATGGTGGTTTGGAATCCAGGACGAACTCGGCACCGTCGCGCCGGGCAAGTTGGCTGACCTGGTCCTGCTCGATGCGAACCCACTGGAGAACATCCCTTCGCAAGGTCTCTGGCGTCGTGGCGAATGGAAGATATTACGACAGTACGAAACTAGAACACTTGCTCGCTCGCGCAAATGCCAAAATCTGAAAGCGGCCTCCAGAGAAGGATTCGTCCGTAGAGTCATGCCATCGAACTGTGCCCAAACTGGGTCCAAAAGTATTTCGGGGTTGCCACAATAACCGTAATTGACTTTCGATGCTTGTTGCCGCCGCTTGTATTTCAGTAACTTACAGAAGGGCCGGGAGATGGGAAAGTCGTCCGGAGAATCCGGATTACAGGCTCTGCGTCGCGCATTGCTGACCGGACAATTGCTGGTAATACCTAACCGAGCTTCCTTAGTTTACCCAGTTGTTCAGGCCGACCGCGTATTCTTCGACAGCTAGAATCAATTCCTTTCGGAGGTTCATCTCCAATCCGGGCTCGATGCGGACGCGCAGGGCGGAAACGGATTCGCCGACGATGCTGCAAGGCATGGGGATGTGGCAATGACGAATTGCAATGAGCAAAACCACCGATTTACCAAACCAGGCAGAATATGCGGAGGATTGTTTTTTTATTCCGTCTGTGATCACGTTAGTTGGTCGGCTCCCTTCGTTAATTGCGACCACCGATGAGCGTGTCGTGCTGCGGAAGACTGCCGAGTTGCACGGAACTCGACTTCAGATAACGCAAGTCTTCCTCTCACCCAAGTCGGCAACGCCGCGACGGATAAGCAGAATGGAGAAGGCCGCCGTCTGCCACTGTGCAAAACAGCACAGTCGAAGATTTTTTTATTAACTGTTAGGGCACAACACGCTCACGGCAGTTCATCACTACATTGCTCAGTGTGTCGTAATTTTCAACTGATTAACGTTAGTGCTGTAGCGGAGGCGCGTTTTCGCAAAAGCGTGAAGTCGGGCGCGGTGCTTTTCGCGCGTTCGATAGAGCCGTTGGAAGGTGGCCGCTGCCGGTTGCGGTGGATGCGGCCTAATGGCTGGACGCGGTCCAGCAATGCTTCGGTGTAGAGCCGCTGCCATTCTTGTTCCGATTCCAGGGTCATGCCTGCTCCTTCGTTGGGACTTAGGAAGTTGATCGAGAGATTTCCGTAACAATATTGCACGCGCGCAAAAACTCGTTCCAGTCAGGAAAAATTCGTTTTGTTGCCCTCAGGATCGGCGTGGCCGCGCTGCTCGCTGGATGAGTTTCGGAGCTGGCTCCCGGTGCAGCGCTAAATTCAGAGCTAGGCTGGTTTGAGCCCCGTCCGCGGTGAGCTGTATTCTTGTGGTCTTGCAGTGCCGCATCCGAATCGTATGCAGCATCACACTGAGGGCATGTGAAAAAACCTGTCGCGGATTGACGCATGTTGCCTCCTTATAAAGCCTGCGTACTACGTTTCTATTTCCTCACAAGGGATGGGTTTCGACCGTGCCAGAAGGACACAGATCATAAGGCTAAGAAAAAGTGCCAGGTATCCCGTTTGCGGAGTTGACGCGGTCGGAATCTTTCGAAGTAGTACCAAAGGGAAGCCACCCGGCACAAAAAACAACAACATCTTCCGAATAAATCTTTGGTTGTATTTCTAGCAATCGTGGACCATCAGTACGGACCGGCGCTTAAAAGTAAAAAGTAGCCAACCGCAATGCGGCTTGCCACAGGATTATCCCGAAAATTCCAGTTCGAATAGACCACTATCCACAGTACGCATGCCGAAATAACAATGAATACGAAAAACCACCAAATTGGGCTCATACTGCGGACAGTGTACTGACTCAGGCGTTCAGCAGCAACTCTTGAAGCTGACTCCTTCTCATGGAAGGAGTTAGTTGACTCGGAGAGGCTCACTCGCTTCTTTTGAATTGTTTCATGAGAATCCGCTGAAGTTCGAGGGCTACCTGCTCTCGCGCACCCAGATGCCTGCCGCGAAAGAAAGCGATCCTAATTGTAATGTTGAAATTCGGATGTTCGATAAGACTCAATCGAGCGCGCAACGAGTGCGTCCGCAGAAAGCTGGCCCGTAACATTCCTACCCCAACATTTCCGGCAATGAGCGACAGTTGCAAGTCCGGATTGTGCAGTTCGGCTGCAACAATGAGAGGAGCACCGAGCCGTTCAACCCGATTCTTTATCTCTTCTCGCACCAGGCACCCGAGTGGATTAAGAACCCAATTCCGCCGATAGAATTCTGAGCACTTCGACGATCTTGGACGGGTTGATGTTCGTGCTTGAACTAGTCGCATCGCTTCATGCGCGAGAGTTACGCCTTCCAGTTCCGGCGGCAAGGTCGTTTCAATGGGCAAGACCACCAGCGCCCCATCCAGTTCCCCAAGATGCAAGCGTGCCAATAGCTCGGGACTCGTGTCATTGCAAATGCTGGGTTGCAACAAAGGAAATTGCTTACCCATTTCTATAATAACCTTCGACATGTCGGGCAGCGCAATGGCGTGAGAGAGGCCCAGGCGAAATGGTCCCACCGGTGGTGTGTTCCCGGATGTGGAGGACTTGAGGTCGCTCAGAGACAAAAGGATCGCGCGGCTCTTCGCCACAACGTCCAGTCCCACTCGCGTCAACTTTAAAGGTTTGAAATGCCGGTCAAGCAGAACAACGCCAAGTTCAACCTCTAAGCGCTGAATCCTTCGAGTTAATGCTGAAGGCGTAAGGTACAGATCCGTCGCGGCGCGCTCCATCGAGCCGCTTTCGGCTAGTACAACGAGAGCTTTGAGTTCCGCTAGCAACCTTTGATCCCCGGGGGTTTAGGATGGACTAGATCTTGCGCTGTACGCAAGTTAATTGTACCTATTTTGAACTTGCAGCAATAGCGTTTTGAGCCTATTTTAATTTTGCTGCGTGAGAGCGGAAATGACGATACGACATGATCCCCAGACACCGCCAGCGGACTGGACAACCAAGCGAATTTTCATTGGTCCGAATGGCTTGCGCGCGGGATGGCGCCTGCTAATCTTCATGGCGATCGTAATGGCAATGTCGACCGTAGCGCGAATGATCATTAGGCGCTTCTTCCCGGCCGCGCTGGCTCCGGCGCAACTGACACCTATGAGAATCATCGCGCCGGACCTGCTTTTCTGCATCATCTTGGCGGTTGCGGCCTGGGTCATGAGCAAGATTGAAGGCCGCAGGCTGGGGCAATATGGCCTTCCCGGGAGCGAAGCGCTGAGGAAAAACTTTCGGGTAGGACTATTGATCGGCCTGCTCGCTACCAGCAGTACGGTGCTTGCAATTTTCGCCCTGCATGGCGTACGGTTCACAAGTGCGGCGATCCATGGCACCGCGATTTTGACCGCAGCGGCTGCCTGGGGGCTGGCATTTTTGCTTTCCGGCTTGGCCGAAGAATTTTTGTTTCGCGGATACGCGCAGTTCACACTGACGACTGGCATGGGATTCTGGCCGTCCGCATTTTTGTTCTCGGGTTTATTCGGGCTGGTTCACGCCACCAATGGCGGAGAAACCGTTTTGGGAGATCTGTCGGTGGTTTCGTTCGGTTTGTTGTTATGCCTGTTTCTCCGCCGGACTGGAAATTTATGGTGTGCGGTCGGCTTTCACCTGGGATATGACTGGGGTCAAACGTTCTTGTACGGTGTTCCAAATAGCGGCTTACTACCCTCCCGGAATCTTCTCAACGCATCGTTTATTGGGCCGCGCTGGCTGACCGGCGGAACGGTCGGGCCTGAGGCCAGCATCTTTTGCCCGATCGTCTTGGCCATCGTGGCCATCGTATTCAGCTTGAAATACCGCGACGCGCGATATCGACCGTTGAGCGCGCCGTCAGCTTCCTGAGTCGAGCCACGGAGAACGCAGAGGATCTCAATCTGGTCAACGAGGGTAACGGGGATTCATCGTACTCCAGAAGCTGCTTCGACAGCTTTTCGTTGTGGCACCCACCTCATTGGGGCGGACTAACATTACGACGTCCTTAACTCCCGATTAATCACTAGCGTCATTCAGGAGCAAACCGTTTCCTGATCGGATAAACTGAATTGCATCACTCATATGCCGGGCCGACTCCCAGGCTATAGGACCGCCTGGTGGAAGTTCTGCGAGTCCGGCATTACAGCGAGCCATTCGGACAGAAGCACTTTGAGGACAGTCGCAGTACGGTGTGATAGGGACGGTGCTTGGCCATGAATCCGTGGATCGCGAAGGCACTGGTGCTCGCAGGTACCGTGGTGATGATCGCCATTCGTGCGCCGCACGGGCACCGGAGTCGAATTGTCAAGGTCGCCACAAGCTATAAAACACCGCTAGAGACCGGCCTCTTGGTTCTCGCCTGGGTCGGTTTCTTCGTCCCTCTGATCTGGGTCGCGTCGCCAGCGTTTTCGTTCGCTGAGTACGCGCTGGGCACCGGCCCGCTCGTGGCCGGTGTGATGTGCTTGGTGATCGGCCTTGGGCTCTTCTACCGGTCGCACGCTGACCTTGGTACAAATTGGTCGATCACCCTGGAGGTACGCGAGCAGCATCGACTCATCACGCATGGCGTTTATCGCCGTATCCGGCACCCGATGTACTTGGCGCTAGCGCTGTATTCCATCGGCCAGGCGCTCGTCATCCCGAATTGGGTGGCAGGTCCGTCGAACTTGATCGCGTTCGCGATCCTCTGCGCGCTTCGCGTCCGCGCGGAGGAGAGGATGATGGTTGAGGAGTTTGGCGACGAATACGCGGCGTACTCGGCACGGACGAAGCGTCTCATTCCTGGCGTCTGGTAGACAATACTTACCGGCTAGCAGCTGCAATGCGCCACTTGGCGGGTTCGTCGGCGTCTTGTAGACGCGCCGTCGGCCTGACGCTCTCAAGGTACCTCAGATTCGGATTCCGTCCGGACGGTCGGCTAAGCGGAAGCGATCTGATGCCGGCAGAGGACAGCTGAACTTGCTAGACCGTTGTACGGGCTAACACCTGTGCCAGGGTTCGAATCCCTCCGTCTCCGATTACTTCACGGGTTCCCAGCCTTCTGGCAGCATATCGAATGCCAGCGTGTCACGGTAGGCGTACTGATTGCCTTCCAATACGGCCACTGGCGTCAACATATGCCAGATGCGATCATCGTCGAAGACGTAACACTCACCCGATTCGCGCATCGTGAAGCGATCCATTTCCTGCTTGTCATTGTCGGTTATGATGACTTCGCCACCGAGAGCGCCGCAGCGGCCCACTAGATGCGTGGCGATGTACTTTTCCCCGTCTTTATGTAAGCCCGGTGGACTCGTGTCGCACGGCCGGCCAGGCGCAGCCGCGAACCTTATTAGATGAACGTTGACCAAATACTTCGTACCCGCCGTCGACAGCGGTAGGTAGTGAAGGTGGTGAGCAATCATCTTGCGAACGCCTATGGAACCGGCGATCGCCGGGGGCAGCGCAGCGTACTCTCGCGGCTGGCCGCCGATTGTCGTGTTGTATTTTTTCAGCTGTACATAGGGCGTGCTCTCTTCGCTCAGCCAAACCTTTACACCGCCCTCAACAATCTCGGCCCTGACACGATTTAAGGAACGATACCTATCGCCCCCATCGTAGTATTTGTCCTTTGGAACGGACCAGGCGGCATGGGACAACGCTTCCAGCGAGCGTGCTATGTCTACATCAACCCTGAGCGGCTGACGACTGAACCCGCGCTCGACGAGGTCGCTGCGCGACCTGGCATTGTTTGCCACCGGAATGAAACTATCTTGGCCCATGATTGCTCCTGATAAATGCTTGACGATTGCATGACCAACCAGCACTGCAAGGGCCATGCGCGCGCGCAAATTATAGCCGAGGCAGCCCATCACAGAGGATGTCGACGATTCTGGGCGGTGGTCGGCTACACGGAAATTACAATTCTTTGATTCTTAACTTCCGGTTGGCTCACCATCCGCGGCACGCCACCGAGCGGGCTCATCGGCCCTTCCGACCTTCTTCAGTCGGAAATACCCGTTCTGGCTGCCGAAGATCCCACACCTCACCTAACAGCTTGCTTCAACCCTTCTCCTAAATTCGTTATTTGCCATGCATTGGCTTGAGCTTGGCGACGCTCCAACGCGTCAACTCATCGAGCAGATCGGGCGTGGTGAGAAACGCGGGCAACGCAGCCCATCCGGTTGAAAGGCCACCAGGATCAGGCAGAAGCGAATGGCTCACGCCTGGATAAATGCTCACGGTGACATCCGAGTTGCCGCTGTCGCGCATTGCTGAAGCGATTCTCTGCGCCGAGCGCACCGGGACCGTCGCATCCGCGCCATCCTGAATGATGAGCGCCGGACAGCGCACTTGGCGATTGTATTGGATGGGATTGATCGTGAGGAAACTACTTTCGTGCGCCGGAAGATCTTTCAAGTCGTCTTCTAGCTGCTTCGCGAACTCTTTCTCTCGATCGGCTTCAGGAATCCTCGGATCTTTGAGGATGGGCTGCTCCACTTGATACCGAGCGACCTCTATTCCAGGAACCCCGGGACCTGCGAGCGTAATTAGACCGGCGATCGAAGGATCTTTTGCAGCGACCATCGGGGCGATCAATCCTTCTTCGCTGTAGCCAACCAGCATAATCCGCTTCGGATCAATGCCGGGCTGTGCGCGCAGCCACGCAACTTCGGTCCGCGATCACCTGTCGCAACGATTGGATCTGAACGCCTGGACCACGATTCCGCAGCGGCCCGCACTTCTTGTAACCTGATTGTACGGAGCCGACTGATAAGACGTTCGACAACGCGCACGAGATAGCTAGCTGCATCGCGTTGTTTGACTCGACTTTTCCCTTGATCTGCAAGGAACCGGATGTAGGATTCGCGCTCGGGCAGTAGAGCGACCTCTCGATGCCTTGCGAGCGCCGATGAACGTAGGACGACCTTGTGTAAGAAGTGCGCCGACCTCAAATCAAAGGGGCGCAAATTAAATCAGGGTTATCGAGTCGCGAGCCGGATTCTTCTCCGGCAGGAGCGAGGCGATGCCGGAATCGAGGGTGACCAGTTTTCCTTTCCTATGGAGCGCCAAGCCCAACAGGTACGCATCGGTGACCTGTTGATGGCCGACAATTCGCGGCGCGCAAGAGGCGATGGCATCGAGCAACCCGATATCGTCCGGCCAGAATTGGTGAGCGGGATGTGTGAGGTTGGATTGCAGGAGCGCGATAGCGTGTGCGGGTGTCAACGCATCCGGTGAGAAAGCGGGATTCGACAGAATCCGGACGAAGGCCGTCTCCGTAAACGGGCACGTAGCCCACTTCTCTCGCGCGTGATGAGCGAGCCATTGCTGAACTTTCCCATGAGCGCGATGAGCCGGCCACGTCATAGCAATGAGAACGTTCACATCGAGCAAGGAAGCGCTGCTCACTCGATCTCATCCTGCAGCTTGCGGACGTGTTCGTTGCTTACCTGAGACGAACCGGGCGGCAACTCAACCACGTGGAAGCCATTAACTACCCGCGTTTGCAAGGGTGCGTTCAATCCGCGGCGCACGAGCTCGGAAACCGCTTTGCCAATCGGTATTTCCCGGCTTTCTGCATATGTCTTTGCCTCTCGGAAGACATCATCATCAAGTGAAAGTGTTGTTCTCATGCCTCATATGATGCCACAATTTAGGTACTGATGTCAATTTACAGTTATAAGCATCACGCCCACGTGATGATGTCACGCTAGTTGGCGCGTGACGCTCGCGCCGCGTTTTAAGGCGAGGGCGAGCGGAAAGAGAGACTGTCACGAACTGTTCACATCGACCGTTCGGCAAGCTGTTTTTCGTCAAAATGACGTCTTGGATTTGTCGTCGATTCCTGAATTCTGCGAGAGCGGTATGTCCTGTACCAAGGAAAGCGCTTGAACATTTACTTTCCTTGCGTCTGTTGCGACTGCCATATACGGTTCAAATGGTTCTTCTCCGGGGCCGTACTTCTTGCTTAGGTGTTCGAGAGCGACGCGACGGAGCTCACCGTATTCGCTCTCTCGGCGCAAGTCGCGAATGACATGCCGCCACTCGAAAAACAACTCGCGGGAAAAAGACCCTTCCCCGCCCTCAAAGAGACCGAGCAGCAGAAGTGGAGTGAGCATTTCAGAGTACGCGCAAGGCCCAGACGGACTACTCCGTTCGATTTCACTCCCGAACTTTACGCCTGCATTTTCCAAAGTTGAACGGAGGCGGGAGGGCCGGCAACCCACTGAAATGAACGCAACGGCTTCTCTGGACAAACGATAATCACGTTCTTGAAAACCGTACTCCAGCAACCGCACAACTCGACTTCGGAGGATACCAACTTCCTCTGACCACTTGACGCTCACGGTCCGAGAAGCTCTAATCAAAACTTATCGAGGTGACGGCCATGCAGCGGACTGGACTGTCGGCTTGCTTGATTGTCGGACTCTTCTTAATCATTGTTACTGGCTCGTCCGTTTCATCGTCCTCAGCAGGAATTTCTTCTGAAAACCGAGCCGCGGGTGTTGAGCCTGTCCTTCGTTTGGAGAAGCCACGGTACGTACTCGGAGAGGCAATTCGGTTCTGGGTCGGTGTGAGCCCCAAAAATTCAACCGGAATTCCTGAAACGCTTATGACTTCGTGCGCCTTGAGCATAACTAGTTCTGACGGAGCGCAAAGCGTCCAATCGATTGCATGGCCTGTCGACGGATCGTCCGACCGGGGCTGGATAGGTGGGTGGGGTTTCGGAGATCGGAAAATAGAGCCAGGTGACTACACGCTCGTTTTGGATTGTGCCGGGAACAAGACGCCGCAGGTGAAGTTGATCGTTGAACGAAATGAAGTATTCAGCCAAATCAGAGCAGGGTTTCGTTTCGAGCACGCGGGAGCTGTGACGAAAGCCACTAAGGTTCCCGTTGTCCTCACGGTCCAGAATGACACAAACTCAGTCATTCGATTTCCCAAGCGTGGCGCCCTTATGGAAGGCATCAGTATCAAAGTAGTTCGGAAAGAACCCGCTCTCGGTTCGGAGTTTTTCTACCCGTGGCAGAAGCTAAGCCACCCAAGCACCAGCCCGGCCTCATTTACAAACACCTGGGGCGCGGCTTCAGAGGTTCCGTCCGTGGTTCTTCGACCCGGACAGCACCTTGAACAACGCTTATTGCTCGGGGATGCTTACTCGTTCGAGGGAGACGGAAACTATGAAATTACCTTCAGCACAGTACTTTCGGTGCTAGTGGGAGAGGAAAATGGTCCGTTCGCCGACCTTTGTCCGATTCGACTGCCCGTCACCGCAAGCGCGATGTTTGTTGTGGCCAACACGCGCTAACAAGATTAAGTGCCTGGTCAACGTAAGAGCTCTATCGGACGCGCGTTCTCACTGAGGTCTGAAGGCAGGCAGGGAGTTCTGCGCGCGTTCGATAGAGCCGTTAATCACCGTGAAGTTCACATCAGATTAGTGAAGCTTGTGCATCTGGCATCCAGCCGGAACATTTCATGGGAGCAACGGAATGCCCCACTCAGACCTCATCCGCAAATACTTCTCCGCCTACAAAAACAAAGACTGTAAAGCTGTCGAATCCCTATTGACGGACGACTTCGTGGTTACTAGTCCGTACGACGATCACATCGACCGAACGACCTATTTCAAACGCTGCTGGCCATATGGCGAAAAATCCCCAACTTATGTCATTGAGGCGCTTTTTGAGAAAAGCAACGAAGCCTTCATCCACGGCTTGTTCGACTGGACCGATCCGTGGCCCTAGTATCCTTTACGAAACTGTGCCAAAACGAACAGTTTAAATCTGGTTACCGGAATATCTTTATAGAAACCATAGCCGGGCAGCCAAGGGAATTGGCATGAGACTCTGTGCTACAACGCTCAACTTGTTTTATGAATCTAAAATCGTTATGCGAGAGATAAAAGCATCTGCGTATCCCACTGCCGCCGAGAACAGTGCAGAGCGCCGGCGGTCACACCGCGTTTACATCACCATGCCGGTCGTCATCCGCGGAAAAAACGGGCATCTACCCTTCCGCGAAGAAACGCACACGGCCTCGGTGAACGCTCACGGCTGCATGGTGCGAATTGCAGAAAAAGTCGTGCGAGGGCAGGAAGTCGCAATCCTCAACCCCAAGACAGTCGAGGAATTGCCTTGCACCGTAACATTCGTTGGGCAGAGGGAATCCGGTAAGACTGAGGTGGGCCTGGAATTTATCGAGCCATCACCGCTATTCTGGCGGATGACCTTTCCGTCTGAAGATTGGGATCCCTCCGAACGTAAACGCCCTACTAGCACGAGTACGCGTGCTTTGCCCCGGCGCAATACGGCCTGCTGATCCACCGGATCAAAAATGACAAAAGAGAAAGCAATTGAAGCCTTACAGCATGCAGCGTTTGATGCAAGAGACGTTGGACTTAACGAAGAACAGATAATCGAAGCAGTGAAAGCGCCGACAACGGAATATCAAGCTGGGTTAAACACTTTCTCCGGCAAGCCGGTTCAATCTAGGTAAGTCAGGACAGTATCGGTATGTAGTTTTCTGTTGCCCGCCGAATCGGCGCGGCGTTTTTGAATACTTCGCCAGACTCTAGTAATATCAGGCCCAGAATCACGGCAACGTGAATTAATCCGCCGGTCACGTGAGACGCGAAAAATCCAAGCAACCAAAAAACGATAAGAATCGCGGCGATTGTCTCGAGCATGTTTTTATCTCCATCATTGAGCCAGAGAGCATCTGATTTTATTCTCCCTAACTGCGCGGATGCCTTTTCGCGTTCGAAGAGCGGAACGCGTGCGCCGTGGCAACGTGACCCTTATACTCGGCTGCCGCCGCGTTGTAGGCGTCTTGCAGTTCACGCTCGGGATTAGTCTGAGTCTTTTTGGTTTGACCTCCTCGGGGATCGTTGCCTATGTGTTCCAGACATGACCAGTGCGCCCTTGTTTGTAAGTCGCGCAGTCGTTGGCATTCTTCGCAGCTCATAGGAAGTATTCCGCTATTACGCTCTTCGCACTAGCCAAACGATCACACCGTTAATCAATATGGTTCCTACTATCCCGTACCCAGACATTTTAGCCTCCAGTGGGAAGATCTTCGGATTCAGGAGCGATGCATAAGTCTGGACCGCGGACCTTGGCTGTATCTGTTCAATTTGGTGCACAATCGTGACAACTCGAGTTTCGGTTAAGCACGCGCTTGGATCTGTCTAGCAGAAGAGCCAGGACCATGCGGACTCTCCTTTATGTCATTCGCCATTTGAGCCCTTAGCCTGGACCGCTCGCCGCGCTTCTTCGCTTCGATGAAGCCATGGATCAAACGCTTCGTGCGTTCGACGAAGGCCAAATGATCGCCGAGGCAACTCTCGAGCAGCACGCCGACGCCATGGTGGCCGGAAACATCGGCGGCCGCGACTAATGTGACGTATTCCCCCGAGCGCATGTGGCTCAAATGATTGGCCTTTGCCAATACAAAGAGCCGCCTCGCCTCCTGGGATTGGATCTCAGAAAGTTCCCTACGGAAGTCCTCGACAAATACATCCTGGAGCCGTCCGGTGACGTGCACCCGTTTCTCACGGATCATTTTGAAAGCCTCGTCCAGCTTCGCTAGGGTTTGCTGAGACACCAAAGCCCGTGCTTCGAGGACCTCTCGAATTTCCGAATTCTGGGACAGTTCTCCCAGTTCCTTGTAGACCGCTGCCGTACGCTCCGTGCCGTGCCGCACCTGGCTCAGCATGGTTACAAACAGTTCCCTTGCGTTCTTAACTCTCATAACTAATTCCTCTCCAGAAAGCTGTGTTTGGGGCCTATTGAATCGCGCCACAACCTTCACCGAGTACCGCCACCGCTTGTTAACAGCTTAAAAACAATGCAGTTGCCCGTCTAAAAGCAAATCGCTTCAGAAATGCTTACTCCTTCAGCTTGAAAAGGTCAGCGAGTGGCCCTTTCCCTCAGGGCGGCCTCTCTCGGTTGTTATTAAACGCCCGTAGGGCCGATTCACGGAGAATCATAAAGCGGCGGGAAAGGTAAAACTGTTCAATATCAGACGTTTTAGAAAATAGCCAGATGAACGCCAGCTCTGAAGCCTGGGGTTCGCGGCCACATTCGTAACATTACTAAGTTGCGTCGAAGCCGCAGAGCGATCCTCCTGGTGGAAGCCGCAATGATTTTGTGGCAATCCTAGCGGAGAAGACCTCATTGCGACTCCGTACTGTGGAAAACGTCGGATGGAAGGCCGACTCTCAGTCATCGCTGAGAACAGTGAACAAAACAGCCACAAGAGTCTTGACGAATTCAGCGAATACGGTGGGAACAGCGAACAAAAACACCGATAACGCGTTCGCTTAACACGCTGTTCATTTATGCCAAATACTAATTCAATTTTAATCCTGACTTAACGGATCAGGTTATTTGACTGTATAAGCTTTGTGGCTCAACTAATCGTGAGGACTTGCTTTGATGTCAAAAGAAGAAAATAAAAAAGCAACGCAGATCTGTCCTAACTGTGGCAGCGAGACCGTTTACCGGTCGCGTCGGCGCGGAAAGATTGAGCGGTTGTTACGCGTTCTAACGATCGCTCCGTTTCGATGCGAGAGTTGCTGGAATCGTTTTTTTCGACGGGTAGCGTAAGACAGTTCCGCCGCCCTATAGCCGTCGAAGGTGGCGGCACGTCCTGGCGCGAGGGAAATCAGGCGCCCAAGAGGTTGACCTGTAATTTGCGATAGCCGTGCTCGTTCGCCCATAGGTCTAGAGGTATTGTGGCGAGCTCGTCTACGACGGGAAGGGCGAGACCTGTCTTGGTCAAATCGACGGTTTTTAGGTAGGTGTGGCACGTGTCGCAGACGTCCACTCGCACATGCGCGATTTCAGATGCAGAATAGAACGCCATCTGCGGCTCTCTCTCTTCACCGCACGCCGGGCAATAGATTCTTCGGAAATTCCATTCGTGCGCACATAGCATACAAATCAGCGACTTCTTCGCTCCGTCGCCTTCACTGCGCAAGACGCCCACGACGGGTTTGCCGCCACACAGAGGGCAAAGAGACGGAGTTCCATCCAGATGCATGGGAGCACGCCGGTTGGCAAGATACTCGGCGTAGGGCTGAAGGAAAATCCAAGCCAGCAATCGTTGTGAAGGAATCGCCTCGTCCGCCTCGTTTGTTGCGTCTTCTTCTGCCGCACTGACCTCTGCCGGCGATTCCGCTTCAGCTAGCCAAAAATCTTGTATCACCCGCTGCCAGACTGCTGCACCCTTTTGCGACAAATCGACAGCGGCCTGCGCAAGAGGCGCCGGAGCAACCTGCTCGATCGCCGATAGAAAACCAGGAAATTTCGGGAGGAGAGCGAAAAGGTCCAATTCGTCGCGCAAGGGCGCGTCGCTCAAGATTTTCGGCAAAACGGGCAACGCCTTCTGGATCTCTTCATAGAGACTTTTCTGAAACGTTGCGACGCGAGAGTAGAAACGAAGTCCTTCGGCGGCGAATGGATATGTGGAAGTTAATTCGTTGGCACGCCGGATTCGGCGGTCCCACTGCGACAGGGTCATTCGGTGGGTCGAGCTCGACCGGTAACCTTGTAATACCATTTGCGATGAAACGTCCAAGCCCAGGCGCGCGTAACCGATCCGTGGATCATGGAACCGAAACTTCCTTCTTCCAAGATCGTGCTCATGTAAACGTGAATCAAGAATAGGCCAATAGTGATCAGCGCCACACTGGCGTGAACAAGGATAGCCACGTAGCGCAGGATATGGATACTCCAAGGAACGGCTTCGACGTACCACAGCATAAAGCCGGAAAGTAGAAGAAGAATCGTGCTGCCAACCATTCCCCAAAAGTAAAGTTTCTGTCCCCAGTTGAAGCGGCCTACTGGAGGAAGTTTGTCATCCTCATTTTCTATGTAGGCTTGGATGTTATCGGCCCAGACGCGATCGTCGTTATCCACTTCCATATCACCGCTCCAGTGGAGGAACATCAGGAACTGGGATACGGTGAAAAAAATGCCAAACCATGGGTGCCAGAATCTTGCCGTTGGTCCGCCGCCGACAATCGCGGCCATCCAGTAGAGGTAGGGCGTCCAGAAAGCGAGTCCGGTGATCAAACAGTAGGTATATGTTATTGCGCCAAACCAATGATTCACCCGTTCGACCATGGTGTAACGCGGGATAAGCTCCTCGTCGAAGGCCGAGGTGGTCCGCGCGCGCGGCGTTGTATCGGTGGTGCTCATGACGGCTTCCGATCTTCGGGCGGGATCGGTTCTTCCTTTTTCGGCCCGATTCGCATGTAATGCAAGGCCAAACCGACCAGTCCTCCTAACATCGCCAGATTGCCTAGCCACTTCAGCGGGCCTTTCCACAGACGTACCGACAGAGGGATGTGCGGATCTCTTGGCAATCCACCGTAAAGCTCCGGATTCTTGGCGTCGTGTAGAACGTAAATTACGTGAGTGCCGCTAACTCCGACGGGATCGTACACTCCGGCATCGGGGAAGCCGGACTGGCTGCGAAGTTGGTCTGCGCGCGTCTCGGCCAGTTCCTTCATTTCCGATTTTGTCCCGAAATGCAAGCAACCCGTTGGGCACGCTTTGATGCAAGCGGGTTCGAGCCCTACCGACACGCGGTCGTTGCACAGCGTGCATTTGAAAACTTTGCGGGCGGTTGGACTGAACTTCGGAATATTGAAAGGGCAGCCGGTGATGCAGTAGCCGCAACCGATGCAGTGCGCTTCCTGGAAGTCCACAATACCGTTGGCATACTGAACAATGGCTGCGTCTGCCGGGCACGCGGCCAGACATCCGGGATCTTCGCAGTGCATGCACTGGTCTTTGCGCATCAACAGCATCATGGTGCCGTCGTCGCGCTCATGTTCGTTGAACTTGATCAGGTTCCAATAATTCCACGCGGTTTCTGGCATGGTCTGGTAGCTGTTATCGAATTTGGTTTCGCTGAAGGTGTAACCGTTCCATTCCAGGCAGGCCACTTCGCAGGCTTTGCAACCGATGCAGGTGGTGGTGTCCACTAGTTTGCAGACTTGATATTCACGGTTGAGCCCGGCGCCTGGAACAGTGCCGGCGTGCCCTGAAATTCGGACTATTTCGGTTGACGCCTGGCTCATGGTTCGCTCCTAAGCCTTTTCGATCTTCACGAGGAAGCCCTTGGATTCAGGGGTATGTGCATTTGGGTCGCTGACCGCCGGCGTCAGCAGATTCGCCGGAGTGCGTGCATCCTTTCCTTCATCCTCAATGATTCCGCGGTAGCCCTGATGGATCGGCAGGCCGATCTGGTAAACCTTCTTGCCGTCGATCATCATCGGCTTTAGCCGACGCGTCACGAACGCTTTCGCAGTGTAAGTTCCGCGCGCGCTGATCACATGGATCATGTCCGTCCCGCGAATTCCTTTTTCGTTCGCCAGTTCCACGGGAATTTCCACGAATGGCTCGGGGATCAACTGGACGTTCATCGGATTGTTCTTCGTCCAGTAGTGATATTGCTCTGTCAGCCGATAGGTGGTGCATACGATGCTGTATTCTTCCGGGTCGCCGAACTTATCGTACGGAGTCTTAAATTTCTTCACTAGCGGATTATTCGATTGTTGCGGGTGAAGCAGATTCTTGGTCGGGCTTTCAATGGGTTCGTAGTGTTCGGGGAACGGTCCGTCAGCAAGCACTCCGATGGGGGCAAACAATCGACCGACGCCTTCTGGATTCATGATGAAAGGCCCCATGTGATCCTTCGGATGGGAATCCGGTTTGAAGTCAGGTACATCATTGCCTGCCCATTTTCCGGCCGCTTCGTTCCACCATACCTGCTTACGGGTTGGGTCCCACGGTTTGCCTTCCGGGTTACAGGAAGCGCGGTTATAGAGCACGCGCCGGTTGGCGGGCCATGACCACGACCAGTTGGGGAAAACGCCCATTCCGGATGGATCTTCAGTGCCGCGACGTTGAATCTGTGCACCTGCTTCCGTCCAGCATCCGGAGTAAATCCAGTTCCCGCACATGGTCGTACCGTCGTCTTTCAGCCATGCAAAACCGGGTAGCTGCTGGCCGGCCTTGATCACTTGTTTGGTCACAGGATCTGTCAGGTCCGCGAGCGCTTTGCCATTGAGTTCCATGGCCACTTGAGAAAGCGATGGGTGAGCCGAGTCCGCATAAGCCCAGTTCAAATTCAATATAGGATCGGGGAATTTCCCGCCGTCCTTCTTGTACAGATCGCGAACACGCAAGAAAATATCCGCGATAATGTCCTGGTCGAGCCGCGCCTGTCCCGGGGGCGGAACGGCGGCATACTTCCAGGTGACCCAGCGCGCCGAGTTCGTCATGCTGCCATCTTTTTCTGCGAAACCTGCGCAGGGCAACCGGTACACTGTCGTGTTGATAGTTTTCTGCTCGTCGGTTGTGATTCCCGGCGCTCGCCAGAACTCGCTGGTCTCGTCCTGGTAAATTTCGCCCACGACGAGCCAGTCAGCCTTCTTCAACGCGTTGATATTCTTGTTGGTGTCTGGTCCGATCATGACGCCGTTCATTCCGAAAGCCATCATGCCCTTGACCTTGCCGTTGTACATGTCGTCCCAAATGTGGGTCCAGGAATAATCGCGGTCAACCTTGGGAAGATAATCGAACGCGAATTGATTTTCCTTGGTCGCCGCGTCCCCATACATTGCCTTCATCAACGACACGAAAAATGCTGGGGTGTTTGCGTAGTAGTTCCACGAACCCCACGGCGACGGTTTCGACGACGTCGGCGTCGTGCGCTTCAGAAACGTAGCCAAATCCGTGTCCGCGGGAATTGGCGCCTTCAAATATCCAGGCATGGAATCAAAAAGCCCTGCCATGTCGGTGGCGCCCTGAATATTCGAATGACCACGCAACGCGTTCACTCCGCCGCCAGCTCTTCCGACATTGCCGAGAAGAAGTTGGATCATGGCGGCAGTGCGAATGATTTGAGTCCCGAAGGTATGCTGGGTCCAGCCCACGGCGTAGATGATGGTGGCAACTTTCTTCATGTCGCCGTCTTTACGAACCGAGGTGAACATGTCGACAGCCTTCAGATACTGGTCCTTGGGAATGCCGGTAATCCGCTCGACGGTTTCCGGCGTGTAGCGCGAATATTGCTGCTTCATCAGTTGAAAGACGCACCGCGGATGTTCAAGCGTCAGGTCGTAGGCGACATTTGGCGGTAGATGAGGAGGCGGCGCTGCTCCACCAACCTTGCCCGGCACTGGTTCCGGAGCGTGACCGGTCGCTCCCGCTGCACCTCCCTGTTCGCCGGAACCGCCCACCCCTTCGTAATTCCATGTGGATAGATCATACTTGCTCGTCGCGGAATCAAATCCCGAGTAGAGGCCGTCCTCCGGCAGTTTGAAGCCTTCCTTGACGATGAACGACGCGTTTGTATAGTTGACCAGATATTCCTTCGCGATGCGGTTATTCTCGATGGCGTAGCGGATTAGCCCGCCCAAAAATGCAATGTCAGTGCCGGCGCGAATTTGCAAGAAGAGGTCAGCAGTGGAAGACGTGCGCGTAAACCGCGGATCCACCGAAATCAGCTTGGCGTTGCGATTGCGCTTGGCCTCCATCGCCCACTTGAATCCACAGGGATGGTTTTCGGCAGGGTTCCCGCCCATGATCAACATCATGTCGGTGTTCTTGATGTCGATCCAGCCATTGGTCATGGCCCCGCGTCCGAATGTTGGTCCCAAACTTGAGACCGTGGGGCCGTGTCAAACACGGGCTTGGTTTTCTAAATACACCAAGCCCAAACTCCTCATGGTCTTTACGACCAGATAATTGAATTCATTTGTATCCGTGCAGCCGCCGATGAACGAGATGCCTTCGCAGCGATTCGCGAGGCGGTCATTTGCGTCCTTTTCTATGAAAGTCTCGTCGCGGGTTTTTTTTGTCCAGTGTGCTATTTCATTCAGCGCGTCGTCCCAGGAAATATCCTGCCAGTCGGTCCCACCAGGTCTGCGGACTTGCGGCTTGGTCAAACGCCGCGGGTTCAGCATATCCTGCTCAAGCGAAGAGCCTTTGGGGCAGAGTGTTCCGCGATTAGTTGGATGGTCGGGATCGCCTTCCACATGAACCACTTGTGGCGTGACGTTCTTAGCTTTGTCGCCGATGGTGTAGATAAGGACGCCGCAGCCCACCGCGCAGTAGGGGCATGTAGAGCGCGTCTCGGTAGCGCGCGCGATTTTCAATTCTTTCAGCTGGGCGTAGGCAGGCTTGAGGTCGAATCCGAAGATGGTGGCGGCAACACCACCGACAGCCGCTACCTTGAAGAACTCTCTGCGCGATGCTTGCATTGAGGACCTCCAGATCCGTTCAAGAGTCGGCGGACTTGTATTTATTAGGCTTAGCTTGAGCGCTTGTCAAGTGTCATGAAGAAGAAAGTAAAATAAATGGTCCGCTCCGTTGACACCGCTTTAATAATGAAACGTCTATCGATTCCGAACCTTGAACTTCACGCTCCGGCACCAATTTCTGCTATCGTCTGCAGCGCAAGAGACATCCGTGGCATCAACGACGCTTGTCGTTGATAACCCGTTCACCGCTAACTTATTATTGATGCGCGAGCTCGCAGAATGGGCGCACGTTCTTGGGATTTTTAATTAAGCGGAAAAGGACTATTCCGTGAACCGATTATTCCTCCGCTGCTCCATTTCGTTGCTGGCCGCAGGGGCTGACGGCGGGGTCTGCTTCAGCACAGAAATCCTACGACCCCGGAGCATCCGATACCGGAATTAAGGTCGGTAACATCGCTCCCTATGCAGGCTGGGCCAAGGAATATGCGACTATCGCTCGCGCCGAAGCCGCTTATTTCCAGATGGTCAATGACCGTGGCGGAGTCAACGGACGGAAGATAAACATTATCAGCCTGGACAATGGGTCGGAGGTCGCCAAGTCAGTCGATCTCGCGCGGAAGCTGGTGGAAGATGAAAAAGTCTTGCTGATTTTCAGCTCTATCGGAACCGAAGGCAATCTCGCCATCCGCGATTATTTGAACGAAGAGAAAATTCCTCAATTATTCGTACAGTCAAGTTCCGCGGTTTTCAACGACCCTGCGCACTTTCCGTGGACCATGGGATTTTTCGCCAGCTACCGAAGCGAAGGGTTGGCCTATGCGAAATACATTCTGCAGAATAAGCCAGCCGCAAAAATCGCAATACTCTACTCAAATGACGATACCGGCAAAGAGTATGTTGCGGGAGTGCGCGACGGGCTGGGTGACAGAGCGTCGACGCTGATCGTCAAGGAAGTTTCTTACCAGGTATCGGACCCCACGCTTGATCCACAAATCGTCGCGCTCAAAGATTCCGGCGCCGATGTTTTCTTCAATTTCTCTATTGGGCCGTTCGTTACGCGAGCGATCAGGGCAGCGTATGATCACCTTTGGCATCCGCTGCAGTTCATTCCGAACGCGTCGCTCTCCGTGGCAGCGTTTCTGGATCCGGCTGGTCTTGAGAAATCTACGGGGATCATCACCAATGCGCGGTCCAAAGGCTGGTGGTTTCCTCGGGCGCAAAATGATCCGGCCGTGCGCGATTTCCTCGACTGGATGAAAAAGTACAATTCGCAGGGAAGTCTGCGCGATCAAGACAATGTCGCTGGTTACGAACGCGCTCAAGTATTGGTAGAAGTATTGAGGAAGTGCGGAGACAATCTCACGCGCGCGAACGTGATGAAACAAGCGTCCAGTTTAGACCTTGAACTGGGAATGCTTCGCCCCGGAATCAAAATCACTACAAGCCCCGCCGATTATCAACCCATCAAGCAGTTGTTCCTGATGCGCTTCGACGGCAGGGAATGGGTTCCGTTTGGAAGTACCATCGATGCAAACTGAAATGATAGGAATTTATTCGGGGGCGAACTCAACACGGTTACGTCCGCGATGCTTAGCGGTGTAAAGCGCCAAGTCGGCTTGGCTCAAAAGAGAACTGAAATCCGGAGGTAGTAGTCCCTGTTCACCTTGAAAACCGGAAATGCCAAAGCTCGCGGTGACCTTTACCACGCGGTTCCCAAAGAAGAAATCCTGTTCCTCAAACTGTCTTCGAACACGTTCTACTACAGACGCGACGTTTTCCTTGTCCGCGTGGGTCAAAATGAAAAGAAATTCTTCGCCGCCAATGCGTCCGCAGATATTGGAGCGCCGAGAGTTGGTTTTTAGTATTTCGGCAAATCTCTTCAAAACTTTATCGCCCGCATCGTGACCGCTGGAATCGTTCACGCTTTTAAAATTATCGAGATCTGCCATTACGACCCAGAAGGGGAAGCCGTGGCGGGCCGCTCCACTAAGTTGGCGAGGAGCCCATTCATCGATCGCCCGACGGTTGGGAAGGCAGGTCAAAGAATCGGTGAGCGCCAGCTCTTCCAATAAGCGATTCTTGGCTCCTACTTGCCGGTGCAATTCCACCAGTCTGCGTCCCACTTCAACACGCGCTAGCAATTCTTCCGGATGGAAGGGCTTGGTGAGATAGTCATCAGCGCCGGCAGCCAGGCCTTTCACGACATTTTCCTTCTCCGACACGCTAGTCAATATTATGACGTAAGTATAAGGATTTTGAGATCCCGCCCGGATGCGTTGGCACAACTCAATGCCGGTAAGATCCGGCATCACCCAGTCTGTGATGACGATCGCAGGGAAATGTTCGGATATCAAATCGATCGCTTCCTGGCCGCTTCGAGCAACCAGGAGTAAATAATTGGCGTCGGTAAAAGCTTGTTCTACCAGCTTGCGGTAAACGGCTGAGTCGTCGGCGACCAGTACTTTCAGACGGTCTTTCGCGGGCATCTCACCTCGAGCTGTCGTCAGTTTCAGTTGGTGGTTGCGAGTGATGCAATGCGATTGAGAGATTGACTGATGCTAGCACAAGGTGGCCGCGGAACAAGTCTTAGTCAAGTTAGAGATGCTCCCCGCGCACGTGCAGATACGTGCACAAATCAGCAATAAACATGTCGATTTCGACTGCATTTTTTTTATTCACGCAGGCGGGTACGCTCGTCGGTCTTGCCAAGATGGAGGAGAAGATAAGTCGCCGTGAGGTTCCACGCCAGAGTTGCGGCTGCCGGATTGTAAGAGGGCCGAACATCGCAGAAAAAGCCATGATCTGCATGGGAGAACTCGACGTTCACATAGGTTTTCCCCAGCCGTTTGCATTCGTCTATGATCGCGCGAATCTGTTCGACGCCGATGTGTTTATCCAGGCCACCCCAGAAAAACATAATAGGCGCATGCAGATCTGCGACTTTAGGCAGTAGCGTGGGCGCGATATTCCCGCCGTAAAATGAGACGGATGCTTGCAGCGGGAGCGTGGCGCAAGCCAGGAAAGAAGCACGTCCACCTAGGCAGAATCCGACGCTCGCGATTTTATCAGGCGTGACATGCGAATTGGTCTTCAGCCAATCGTAAGTGGCGCGCATATCTTCGACTGTGCCCTTCTCCGTCATTGCCCTCATAGCGGGCATCACGGACTGGAAGTCGTCGTATTCCCCCTCGAATCCGGGAGCCGTGCGATGGTAAAGTTCCGGAGCGATTGAGACGTAGCCCTCGCGAGCAAATCGTTCGGTGACGTCCCGGATATGCGCGTTCACACCGAAAGCTTCCTGGAACACAAGCACACCGGGATGCTTGCCTTCGTCCGAAGGACGCGCTACGTAAGCATTCATCTCGGTTCCATCGGCAACTCTTAGCGAAACTTTCTCTGTCGCGATATCTTTCATAAAAAGGCCCTCATAGAAAGAAGTACGAAACATACTTTCGAGGACATTCTATAGAAGTTCTTAGCCATGGGAATAGCGAATCAATCGATCGCTCGTTTGCATCCAACTTTGACAGGGAGGCTTTTCTATGAGTTTGAAACAGTATGTGACGCTGGGACGTTCTGGACTGCGGGTGAGCCCGCTGGCGCTTGGCACCATGACATTTGGCACTGAATGGGGATGGGGAAGTGAACCGGCAGTCGCGCGACAGGTATTCGACGGATATATCGAGCAGGGCGGAAATTTCATCGACACCGCGGACGGCTATACCAACGGAAAGAGCGAAGAACTACTTGGCCATTTTATCGCCGAGCGGGGTTTGCGTGAACGCTTGGTGCTCGCTACGAAATTTACTTTCAATGCCGACCCGGCGAACCCGAATGCGGGCGGCAACGGCCGCAAAAATATTTACCGTGCGCTGGAAGGTTCTCTGCGTCGCCTGAAGACCGATTACATCGATTTGTACTGGATGCACGTGTGGGACATGGTTACTCCGGTCGAAGAAATTCTCTCAACCATGAACGATCTGGTTCGCGCTGGCAAAATCCGCCATTTTGGTTTTTCGGACGTTCCGGCATGGTACGTGGCGCGCGCGCAAACGCTGGCGGAAAAGGAAGGCAAAGAACGACTCATCGGCCTGCAATTGGAATATTCATTGATCGAGCGCAACATCGAACGCGAGCATATTCCAGTCGCGCAGGAGCTGGGCATCGGGCTCTGCCCTTGGAGCCCGCTTGGCGGCGGTTTTCTCACTGGGAAATATAGGCGCGAGGGAAATACAGGGCGAGGCGAAGGTCGGCTTGACGCGGCGAAGTTCTCTCAGCTCACGGACCGCTTTACCGAGCACAATTGGCGAGTGTCGGATGCTCTTCTTGAAGTAGCGAAACAACTCAACAAGAAGCCTGCGCAAGTGGCCTTGAACTGGGTGGCCAGGCAACCGGGAATCACCTCAACCATCATCGGAGCTTCGAACATTGCGCAACTGCAGGATAATCTCAACGCGCTTGAATTCACCATTCCCGCGGAACTTAGAAAGCGTTTGGATGATGCCAGCGCAATTGAACGGTTTCACCCGTACACATTCTTCGAAGCGGGTATCCAGAACAGGGTTAGGGGAGAAAACCCTGTGAGTGCCTGGGCTCCTGCCGGACGTCAGCCCGATGCATCGCCGGAAAAATCCGCTGAGAAGGCCAAGGCGAATGCGGCGGAAAAATAAACCGGTCAGGCCTTAGATGAAATTTTATCGAGGACTCGCGAGCGACCATTTCGACCGGCAACGTTTTTATAACCCAGGAGAAAGGCTTCGTGGCACGGGCAGCGTGCTTCAGTGGATGATGAATCGCAAGCCCGGGCCTTGGCCCAAATGGATTGACGAACCGTTGGGAGCGCCACCTCCGGAGCGCGTCACTGCCGAGCGCATCAGAGCCACTTTCGTAGGCCACTCAAGCGTCCTCATTCAAACGGGTGGCGTGAATATTCTATGCGACCCGATATGGTCAATGCGCGCCAGTCCTCTTTCGTGGATCGGGCCGAGGAGACATCGCGCACCTGGCATTCGATTCGAAGATTTGCCTCCCATCAATGTTGTTTTGCAAAGCCACGATCACTATGATCACCTTGATGTTCCTACGCAGCGGCGAATTGTTTCGCAATGGCAACCGAAGTTCGCTGTACCGCTGGGAGTGCGTTCTCGATTCGAAAAACACAAGATCTCCACAGTCGAAAAAATCAGCGAGTTGGATTGGTGGCAATCGCAAGTGATTTCAGAAAGACTGAAAATCACTTGCGTACCAGCCAGGCACTTTTCGGGCCGGGGACTGCGGGATCGCAATAAAACTCTTTGGTGTGGCTACGTGATCGACGGTCCAGCCGGCGTAATTTATTTCGCCGGAGACACTGGATACGGAGCGCATTTCGGCGAAATTAGACGGCGGTTTCCGCAGATTCGTCTCGCGTTTCTTCCTATCGGTGCTTATCTCCCGCAATGGTTTATGGGGCCGGTTCATATGTCTCCGGCTGACGCGGTCCGCGCGCACGAAGAGCTTGGCGCAGCCACTAGCCTCGCAATTCACTTTGGCACTTTTCATTTGGCGGATGACGCAGAGGATCAGCCCGCTCGGGAATTGCGAGAAGCGCTTTCATCACGCACACAAGTGAACCCTTTCTGGATTTTAGGCACCGGCGAAGGACGCGACATTCCGTAATCTTGAAGAAATCAGGAATTTAGTTGCAGTTTTAATTGCTGCTTAGAGACACCGGTCGCAGACTTTCGCAGCACGGGTTTCTCCGAATGATAGGTAACCTTCCCGCCGCGCACTTGCGCAAAAGGGGTCATTTCATGCTGATTTGCGAGTGTCGCGCTCATGATGTGCCTGACTTCGATCTTGCGCGCGGCAAGCACGTCTGCTACGAGCGACCGGTGGCAGCGCCACGGCACTGCTTCAGCGCACATCAACGCGGTTGGCTTGTCTTGGCTAAGTTCAATCGCGTGCAATAGTGCAGTCTCGAATTCAGGCGTGCCCATATAGTCCGCATAGCCGCGAAAGCTCGCGTTGCGCCAGCCGATGTTCTTCGAATCAGGTTTCGGGCGACGTAACCCGCCTAAGTCCTTCTGGTGGATGTATTCGATTCCGGCAGCCTTCAATGACGGTCTGAGCGTCTCGAGGCTATATTGGGGATTGCGTCGCGAACGAGGAATCGTGCGAATATCGATGAGGCGCTGCACTCCGTGGGCCCGCAGCAATTCCAGAAATTCTTCGAAGAGCCGCGTTGAATGACCGATGGTAAATATCGTTTGTTTCGGTTCTTTAGGCTTTTTCTGAATCCGCGGACACATAAGTCTATCCTACGGCAGGTGGTCACTTGCCGTCGAATTCATCTCCAAGAATTTTGCTTCGGCGATGAAGGCTGAACGGCGATAATAGAAACCGTTCACGCTAGTCCGTGGGCTGCGGATTTGAACTGGGGGCGTATGGCGGAAATCAAAGCTTTATTCTGGGACAACGGTGGGGTAATCCTGACCAACGGATGGGATCGCCATTCGCGCCGCGCGGCTGTAGAGAAATTTCACCTCGATTGGAACGACTTCGAGGACCGCCATGAATTAATGCTCGACGCATTTGAAACTGGCCGTGCTTCGCTCGACGGTTATCTTCATCGGGTCGTTTTTTACCGTGAGCGCCCTTTCTCCTCTGACGATTTCAAGGCTTTTATGTTTGCCCAGTCACAACCCTATCCTGAACCGCTCGCGTTCTTGGGACAGATTGCCCGGAGCCGGCGATTTCTGATGGCTTCACTCAACAACGAATCGCGCGAAATCAACGAATATCGCATTGATAAATTTGCGTTGCGAGATTACTTCGAAGCCTTTTTCAGCTCATGCTATTTAGGACTACGCAAGCCGGATCCTGGAATTTACAAATTGGCGCTGAAAATCACTCAGCAAAAGCCCGCGGAGTGTATTCTGATCGATGACCGCGGATTGAATCTGGAAGTCGCACGCGAGTTGGGGATGCAAACCATATTATTTGAAGATCTCGCACAATTGCGAAACCAATTGGCAGGCTTTAACATTTCGTTTAGCGAAAAATAATCAGGAGAAAATTTTATGGAATTGGGAATGGTTGGCCTCGGCAAAATGGGCGGATTTATGACGGAACGCCTCTTGCAGGGTGGTCATCGCGTGGTCGCCTATGACCGCACTCCATCGGTGGTGCAAGGCCTGGTAGGCAAGGGCGCTAGGGGCGCAGATACCCTTGATAAGATGGTCGCGCAGTTGAAGGCCCCGCGCGTTGTTTGGCTTATGGTTCCTTCCGGCGCGCCTGTCGATCAAACGATTGAACAGCTTCTTCCGCACTTGGCCGAGGGTGACACGATCATCGACGGCGGAAATTCGTATTACAAGGACACCATGCGTCGCGGTGCGGCACTGGCGCAAAAGAAAATTAATTTTGTGGACTCTGGTACGAGCGGTGGAGTTTGGGGACTGAAAGAGGGCTACAGCATGATGGTGGGCGGCGATGCGGAGCTTATCAAACGCATCTCGCCGATCTTCCAAACACTTGCTCCAGGGCCTGATAAAGGTTGGAGTCGCGTGGGTCCGACAGGTTCTGGTCATTTCGTGAAAATGGTCCACAACGGCATCGAGTACGCCATCATGCAGGCGTATGCCGAGGGTCTGGATCTTCTTCGGCACAAGAAAGAATTCAACCTCGACCTGCTGCAGATTGGAAAAATCTGGCAGTACGGAAGTGTGATCCGTTCCTGGCTGCTCGATTTGACCGTGGATGCATTGAGCAAGAATCCTACGCTGGAAGGTATCGCGGCATATGTCACCGATTCCGGGGAAGGGCGCTGGACAGTGATCGAAGGAGTGGAACTCGGCGTGGCTTTGCCGGCCATTTCATCGGCGTTGGACAATCGCTTCCGCTCGCAAGACCCCGAGCCTTTTGCCAATAAACTTTTGGCCATGATGCGCAACGAATTCGGCGGTCACGCGGTAAAGAAAACTGCAAGCTAATCAGCGTTATTTGCGGAACGAGAAAATATGAAGCTCGATGTACGCGTACTTCCGGACCTGGTTTCACTCAGCCGCGCTGTGTTGGAAGAAACATTTCCTATCATCAAGGAAGCGGTCGCCAAACGCGGCAAGTTCTCGATCGCTTTATCGGGTGGCCATACTCCCGAAAAGATGTACTCGCTATGGGCCCAGACGGAACAGTATCGCGACAAAACTCCATGGGATCGTGTTCATTTATTTTGGAGCGATGAACGATACGTGTCGCCGCATAGCCGTCTGAGCAATTATCAGATGGCGAGCGAAACTTTGATCTCTCACGTTCCTATCCCTCCGGAGAACGTACATCTGGTGCCGACGACTCTGTCCCCTCCGGAGGAATGTGCGCGTGCGTATGAGACCGAGCTACTCAAATTCTTTGGCGCCGAGCAGCCGGCGTTCGACCTCCAGCTTCTGGGACTTGGGCCCGAAGGACACACCGCTTCTTTGTTTCCTAATTCGTCGGCCTTGGATGAAAAGTTGCGCTGGGTCGCCGCGGTTCGCGTCCCGGCTGATCCACCAGAACGGATTACACTGACGCCCGTCATCCTCAATATTGGGCGTAACACATTTTTTCTAGTGGCTGGCGAAAACAAACGCGCAATACTTTCAGCCATCCGCGCGGAATCCAATGCTCAAACCAGCCGGTATCCGGCTGCAAGAATTCACCCTCCGAGAGAACCTGTTTGGTTCCTGGACCAGGCGGCAGCGGGGTAAAATCCATCTACGCTGGTCTTTTGTTGAAGCTTTTCCCAAGACCTAACGTCTAAATACTACGGGCAGGACTGTTCCGAAAATAGAACTCGAAATCACAAGCAGAATACGGAATTGTCGATAAATGGTAGGGTGAGAGCTGTGAGCCCAAGAGGCCATGAAGAAATCGTCGGCTACAATTAGTAAGGCTTTGGCGTCGCTTGTTTTAATGCTCGCGACGTCGCTCTCGTTCGCCTCCTGCAGTTCGAAGACTTCGGCTGTCGGTCCGGACATGGCGGTGCCCGTGACCGTGGCTAGAGCCTTGAAAAAAACGGTTCCGATCGAATTAAGCGCTATCGGTACGGCTGAAGCCTATTCAACAGTTTCGATCAAGGGACAAGTGAACGCTGTCCTCAAAGAAGTGCACTTCAAGCAGGGTGATTTCGTTAAGAAGGGTGATCTGCTTTTCACACTCGACGCGCGCCCCTTCCAGGCATCACTCGCGCAAGCGCAGGCAAATCTCGCTCGCGACAAAGCGCAAGCAGACCTGACAATTGTTCAGGCTGAACGTTATAAAAAACTCTACGACGAAGGAATTTCCGCCAAAGAACAATACGATCAAATGCAGGCCAACGCTGCCGCGCAGCAAGGCTCCGTGCACGCCGACGAAGCCGCGGTTGAATCGGCCAAACTCCAACTTCAATATTGCGAGATTTATTCGCCGGTGGACGGACGCACCGGGGCTTTGCAGGTCTATCCCGGAAATTTGGTTAAAGAAAACGATGTCCCGGTGCTGGTGGTAATCAACCAGATTGCTCCGCTGTACGAGGATTTTTCCGTCCCGGAACAATACCTTGGCGTGATCAAGAAATATATGGCGGCAGGTCGCCTTCAAATTGAAGCCACGCCATATGGAGATACCGCGCCTGAAACGGGCTATCTGACCTTCGTCGATAACACGGTGGACAACACCACCGGAACGATCAAGCTAAAAGGGACGTTTGAAAACACAGACCATCGTCTCTGGCCGGGACAGTTCTCGACTGTCGCTCTCCGTTTGTCGGAACAAGAAAATGCTACGGTGGTTCCGACGCAAGCGGTACAAACCGGACAAAACGGCGATTTCGTGTTCGTGATCAAACCCGATCAAACTGCCGAATCGCGTCCGGTTAAAGTCGCACGGACGCTGGGAACTGAATCGGTGATTGCGAAGGGAATCGAACCCGGCGAAACGGTCGTCACAGACGGACAGCTTCGCTTGATCCCCGGAATTAAAGTGCAGATCAAAACTGCGCCGCAGGGAAGTTAGAGAAACAGCGATGAATATCGCCGAGCCATTCATTCGCCGGCCAGTTATGACCACCTTGGTCATGGCGGCCATTCTTCTGTTCGGCATCCTGGGTTACCGCGCACTTGCCGTCAGCGAACTTCCCAACGTGGACTACCCGACGATTCAGGTAGGCGCCAGTTTGCCCGGCGCGAGTCCGGATACCATGGCCTCGGCAGTCGCCACTCCTCTCGAAAAGCAATTTTCCACCATCGCCGGCATCGATTCGATGACCTCGACAAGCTCGCTTGGAAGCACCAGCATTACATTGCAATTTGATTTGAGCCGCAATATCGATGGCGCCGCGCAAGACGTACAAGCAGCCATCGCGCGCGCGTCCGCGCAGCTGCCTCCCAGCATGCCCACCCCGCCGACCTACAACAAAGTGAACCCTGCGGATCAGCCCATTCTTTATGTCGCGATGGGCTCGAAGACTTTGCCGCTTTATACCGTGGACCAATATGCCGAGACGCTGATGGGCCAGCGAATTTCTATGGTGAAGGGCGTGGCGCAAGTCCAAGTTTACGGTTCGCAAAAATATGCAGTGCGCATTCAGCTTGACCCGCAGGCGCTGGCCACGCGGCAAATCGGGATAGACGACGTTCACACCGCGGTGCAGAACGCCAACGTAAACCTTCCTGTCGGCACGCTCTATGGCGAACATCGCGCGTTTACGTTGCAAGCGAACGGCCAGCTGACTCACGCTTCGCTGTATCGCCCGTTAATCGTTGCCTACCGCAATGGTTCGCCGGTGCGGCTCGAAGATCTGGGCAAGGTTTACGACAGCGTCCAGAACGACCGAGTAGCCAATTGGTGGAACGACACTGAATCAGTCGTTCTCGCGATTGAGCGGCAGCCCGGCACAAACACGGTGGAAGTTGTGGATGCAGTAAAACAACTCCTACCGCAATTTCGCGCCATCATTCCGCCTTCGGTGCAAATGCAGATTCTGTACGATGCATCCGATTCGATTCGCAATTCCGTGGCCGATGTGAAGTTCACGTTGTACCTTGCCATAGCCCTGGTCATCCTGGTGATTTTCCTGTTTTTGCGGAACCTGTCGGCTACCGTCATCCCCAGTTTTGCGCTGCCCATGTCGATCATCGGCACGTTTGCCGTGATGTATCTGCTCGGATATACCGTGGACAATTTGTCGTTGATGGCGCTGACGCTTTCGGTGGGATTCGTGGTGGACGACGCCATCGTGATGCTGGAAAACATCGTTCGGCACATGGAGATGGGCGAAGGTGTGATGGAATCGGCGCTAAGCGGCTCACGTGAGATCGGATTCACAATTTTGTCCATGACGATTTCGCTTGCTGCTGTCTTCCTGCCCGTATTTTTTATGAGCGGCATCATGGGACGCCTGCTGCATGAGTTCGCTGTTGTGATTATCACTTCGATTCTTGTTTCCGGAGTTGTTTCTCTCACGCTTACGCCCATGTTGTGCAGCCGGTTTCTCCGTCCAGCTGGCGAAATGAAACATGGTCGCGTGTACATGGCGCTGGAAAGATTCCTGGATTGGATGCTGAGGGTTTACGACGTCTCGTTGCGATGGTCCTTACGCCATCGCGTTTTCGTGATGGTTGTCTCGGGAATTATTTTGGTTATTACAGTTTGGCAGTTCGCGGTGATCCCGAAAGGATTTTTGCCGGCCGAAGACAGGTCTCAGATTTTCGCCTTCACGGAGGCGTCTCAAGGCATATCTTTCCAGTCCATGAAGCAACATCAACTCGAATTGAACAAGATTGTTTTGAACGATCCCAATCGCAACGATTTCTTTTCAAGCATCGGCAGTTTTACCGCCAGCAACGGCGGAATCATCTTTATCCATCTGAAGGATCGCAAAGATCGTCCGGCCACCGAGCCAGCCGCGATATTGCATCTGGAGCAGGAGTATGGGGATGTTCCCGTCGTTGGAAGCGCGATTCGCGGGGTCGCTCCTTTATTCGCGCACCATCCTTCGATCGATGAATTGATCGAGGAATTCCGCGAGAAGTTCGCAACGGTGACTGGAATCAATGCTTACATGCAAAATTTGCCCCCTATCCAGGTCGGCGGGCAGCTCACCAAAAGTCAATATCAGCTTGCTTTGCAGAGTCCGGATACGGCCGAGCTTTATCGCGATTCCATGATCTTCATGAAGGAAATGGCAAAGCTTCCGGGCCTTCAGGACGTGACCACTGACTTGCTGATCGCGAACCCGCAAGTGAACGTGAATATCGATCGCGATAAAGCGTCCGCCCTCGGAGTGTCGGCGCAACAAGTAGAAGACGCCCTCTACACTGCCTACGGCCAGCGCCAGATTTCTACAATCTATGCGCCCAACGACGAATATTGGGTAGTCATGGAACTCCAGGACAAATATCAGGCAGACCCCGCGGCTCTATCGATGCTGTACGTGCATTCGAGCAGCGGAAATTTAGTGCCATTGAATGCCGTGGCCACACTGTCCACGAATCTCGGCCCCCTTTCTGTGAACCACCTTGGCCAGCTTCCTGCCGTCACGCTGTCTTTCAACCTTAAGAATGGAGTTGCGATCGGCGACGCTGTAAACAGCGTGAATAAGCTTGCTCGCGAAATTCTTCCTCCCACAGTGACCACGGAATTTCAAGGAACGGCGCAAGCGTTTCAATCGTCATTGTCGGGCCTGGGCATACTGCTCTTCATGGCAATCCTAGTGATTTACATCGTTCTGGGAATTTTGTACGAGAGTTTCATACATCCGATCACAATTCTTTCGGGTCTGCCTTCCGCCGCTTTTGGCGCTCTGCTAACCTTGCAGATATTTCATCTCAGTCTCGATCTTTACGGATTCGTGGGCGTCATCATGTTGATCGGCATCGTAAAAAAGAACGCGATCATGATGGTTGATTTTGCAATCGAGCGAGAACGCCACGGGAACAAGACCGCAGAAGAGGCGATCTATGAAGGATGTTTGATTCGCTTCCGTCCCATCATGATGACCACTATGGCGGCGTTGATGGGCACGCTGCCCATCGCTTTGGGTTCAGGCGCTGGCGCAGATTCCAGGCGTCCGCTCGGACTCGCGGTGGTAGGGGGCCTTGTTTTTTCGCAGGCGGTGACGCTGTATCTGACACCCGTTTTCTACACCTATATGGACCGCTTCCAGACGTGGGCCGAGAACCGTTTCGGGAAACGGAGCCGGAAACGGAACACGGTTCTCGCCGACGAACACTCATCGGCCGATTGACGCCGCCGAAATTTCAAAGATAAGTTTTCTTTCATTTAGTTTCGCCTCCTCCTACTGGCCTTCCGTACAGTTTTATTCGCTGGCGTAGGGTACTAATCTCGCTGTCATTGCGTACCATTGATTCAATTGCAGCGCGTTTCTACTATGAACCAGGACGCAGATGCGCCCCGGAAGACGGGATTGTTTTCGCCCGTGTTTCGTTTTGGTCCGCAGGAACCCAGCCAGAATGCGTTATGGAGAAGATTTCCCAAGAGATATAAGAACGCGCCCAAGACGGCGCGGACCACGTATGAATTCGCGCGTATCGGTTGTGATTGCCTGCAATGAACCTATCGGCCCGCCGTCCTACGAGCCAGCGTTCACACGAGTAGTTAGCGCGAACGGCTGCTTACTCGTGAGCCCGAAGGAACTCGAATTGCGGCAGCATTTGCGACTCACGAATTTGTCCACCCGCCGGACAGTGGAAGGTGTGGTGGTTTGGAAGGGCGTTCAAAGACCAGACGGTTGGGACATGGGAGTCGAAATCGCCACGCAGGGTCTGGATTTCTGGGGTGTGGAACTGTGAAATTTGAAAGTCTGAGGGTGCCGGCAGCTAAACTTTCTGGCTCGCAGGCGAAAATAATCGCGCCATCTCTTAAGTCAACAGTCGTTCCGGCACACTCGCCATCAACTAAGTCCGGTTCGCAATCCGCTGCGCAAGCTACCCCGGGAGAAGAGCGCCGCCGCAGCTACCGCGTTCTTCTGCGAGTGCGCGCGAGCATCCATGTCGCGCTGCAAGGGAAGCCAGTAACTTTCGACACGGTTACGCTAAGCGTCAGTAATCACGGTGCGCTGGTTGTGTTGAAACAGAGCCTTCCGTGCGATACCAGGCTGGTGCTGGAGCATAGCGGGACGAAAGAGCGCGTGGCCTGTAAGGTCGCTAGAATTGCTCGCGAAATGCCGGAAGGTTTCCACATACCGTTGGAATTTGATTCGCCCGCGCCAAATTTCTGGCGGATCGCTTTTCCGCCATCGGATTGGCGTCCTCATGACGATTTGTAAAACCATCTCGCCCGATTGAATCAATCAGAAGGGAAGTTTATGCAGGTCGAGGTTCCCACCGGAGAGGATGATTCCAATTTTCTTGCCTTCGGCGCGAATCTTGCGATTCAATGCTGGAGCTGCTGCTACGGCGCCGGAAGGCTCCACAACCAGTTTGGTGCGTTCCCACAGCAATAACATCGCCGCCACAATTTCTTCTTCGGTGACCAGCGAAATCTCATCTACAAGAGATTTCAAAATCGAGAATGTTAACGGGGAAAGCGTAGCGCGAAGTCCGTCGGCCATAGTTTCACTTTTTGCCGCCGGTTCGATTTTTCCAGCTTTCAGCGAACGGTAGGCGTCATCCGCATTGCTCGGCTCGCCTCCGATGGCGCGTATTCCGGGACGCATGTTTTTCGCCGCTATGGCCGAGCCGGACAAAAGCCCTCCGCCACTGGCCGGGGTGACCAGCACGTCGAGGTCACTAACCTCTTCGAGCAATTCGAGCGCTGCTGTACCCTGGCCTGCAATTACACGAGCGTCGTCATAGGGATGAACCAGGTGCGCGCCGGTGTTTCGCATTACTTCCGCGCAAGTAGCCTCTCGCGAGGCCATATGGGGCTCGCAATAAGTGATCTTCCCGCCATAAAATTCAACAGCCTTGACTTTCGCAGCGGACGAATTCGAAGGCATCACGATAAATGCGGGAATGCCGCGCCAACGAGCAGCCAGCGCCATTGCCGCCGCGTGGTTTCCAGAGGAAGGGGCGACCACACCTTGACGCGCCTCCTGGTCCGTTAGGGAAAAAATGGCGTTCGTGGCGCCGCGTATCTTGAACGAGCCCGTCTTCTGCAAATTTTCACACTTGAAAAAAAGTCGAGCGCCGGCGATCTCATCGAGAGAGGTGGAAGTAAGCACCGGTGTGCGATGAATGTGCGGAGAAATGCGCTTGTGGGCCGCGAGAATCGCCTCAAAGTTTGGAGCGTCCGTTAGCAACGATGTCGCGTTCATAGGCACTATCCGCCTGCTTATTTTGAGCCGCGTGTCGCTACAGTCAAAGTTACTTTAGCGGTAGCGCTATTATCGAAGCGGTCGGCAATTTGGACCGCCACGGTGTGCTCGCCAGCGGAAAGGTTGTTCAGCGAAATCTCATAGCTTTCTTTCGGCGCATCGGAGAGCAAACCATCCGGGAAAACGATCGTCCAGTCGCCGGCATCCACACTATATTGGGCTTTCGATATCGCGCCTGCGGAGCTGATCCCGTCGAAAGTCACTTTTACTACCGGCGAAGACCCATCTGCTCGCAAATTCTCTATACGCGGAGGAGTATTTTCGATCTCAAAGCGATCACTTTCACGTTCATTGGTTAGCGCTTGATCCGCCGGGTTGGAAGGAGAATCCGAAGCCACAATTTTAAGATAGTAGGCGCCATCGGGCATGCTGGTGGTGTCCCACGAATAATATTTCTGCGTTAGCTTGCCCTTCAGCAGCCGCCAGTTTTTCTCGCCTTCGCCGTGATAATAAATTGTATAGACGAGATCATCGTCGTTGTCGTCATGCGCGCTCCACAGCACGCTGGCCCAACCTTTTTCCTCAAAGCCTTGCGGAGGCACGTCCATCTTAAGCGGCCGCGCAGCGAGTTCCGGATTCGGATTTGCTAGAGCCGGAAAATTTGCCGCGCTGCGTTGCGGTTGTCGAAGCTGAACAGAAGTGGGGATGGTCAGCCCTGACGCTTGGCCTGCGAATCCCTGCACGCGAATCCCGGGGTCCTGATTGGCGATGTCATCAATCACGGGTGCAACATTTTTCGGCTGGAATGCCAAGCTTACCCAAGCCACATTCGGCACGCTTCCTTTGTCCGTATCGACAAACACCGCTTTCCATTGGACGAATCGCGCTGCGGGGCATTCCACCGTTTCTCCGGCCTCCTTCTTGTAGGGTCCAGCCCAGGGGCTCCAATTCTTCTGCGGACTGGAAGTATTTCCGGAACGCACGTAGAACTCTACGTTGCCTTGTGCCGCGTTGTCTCCCCACCAAGACAAGCGGCCCCAGTGAGAAAAAATCTTGGCGTCGAAAGTATCCGACTCAAAGCTGCCGCCGTGCTGAAATCCCGGTCCCAACGTGAAGATTTTTCCGGGGTTTGCGGTGGCTACCAAAATCTCACCGTTGCGGCCCGGCACCAAACTGGTCACCTGTGCGGAGGCAGTTTTCGCGATGCTGGAGAAAACATCGTTTCCATCGAGCGAAAGTATCGTGCCCTTGTTCCCAGTGCCCAGAAGAATACGACCCGCGGACGAAAGCCCCATGGAGAAAACCAAATCGTCGCGCGAAGACCACAATGTTTGTGGAGAGCCGTCCGAGGAAATCTTTATCACTTCTGCGCCGCCCGTCGGCGATGATATAAACGGAAATGAAACAATAGGCTGCGAGGCTTGCGCTTGCAGTTGCAGCGAAACGCTCGCCTGAGGAGTTGGAGCTGCTTGCGGTTGCCCCGAGGGCGCCGGCAGATTCAAAATCGGCGCCGTCGCCGGGATTCGCTGCTTCTCTCCAATCGACGCGGCAAAAACGTTCCCTTGCTCGTCCGTCAGCAGAGAAGTCACTTCTTTCTTGCTTGTTTCGTAAATTACGAACGCGGCACCTGCCTCCGGCGCCGCTTGCGAATTTTTACGCACGATCGCGACCCGCAAGACCAATCCATTCGGATCCGTCCCGATTAGAAGATTGCCTTTTTGATCGAACGCTATCGAACGCGCGTGTCGCTCATCGCTTTGATAAAAGAGCTGGCCTTTACCATCGGGAGTCACGGCAAATACTTCGCCGGTATCTCCTGTTGCCACAAATAGAGTACCCTGCGCATCCAAGGCCAAGGCCCAAATGTATTTCGTTTTCGGATCGAAGAAGACGCTTTTCTGGCCGTCCGGCGTAACCTTATACACTTTTCCATCGGGCGAGGTGCCAACGTACAGATTGTCGTGCGAATCAAGGGTGATGGCTTGCGCCGCGAGCTCACCCGATTCAAAAACTGTGGTGGGTTTTGCCGGATCATCCAGGCGCAACACTTTTGCATTAGATCCGCCCGCCGCATAAATGCGACCTCGTGAATCCATACGCAACGCCCAAAGGTAGGCCAGATTGGGGTCAGCAAAAGCGGTGAACTTCGGCGCTGGCATAAGCTTCCCGTCGCTGCGTATCGCCACGCCATTCGCCGTGCCGCGCTCGAATTCGGCGAAATCGGATTGCCGCCAAGTGCGCGTGTGTTCCGCGAAAGCACAAACAGGTCCCAGAACTCCAATCGCCAGAGCGCACACAAGTAGTTTTCGCGAGCTTATCAATCCGAAGCTCCTTTCGAAGCGAAACTTCATTTTACGGTTATGGTCAGTGTGCGTTCGCCGGTGATTACCTGGTGCATTTCCGCAAACCACGAGCCTGCCAGGGACTGATGTAACAGCCGTGCGCCACCTACGCTTTGCCGTTGATCCAAAACGTTGATTTCTGAAGAGGGCGCGTTGGGCATCACCTTATCTTCGACGAGCAGCGTGGTGGTTGGTTGCAGAAGCGTCGCGTAAAGACAGTCGTTTTGTCTCTCGCGATTGATTAATTTGATCAGTTCCTCGAGGCCAGGAAGCGGTCCCTGCGTCGCGGCCATCGGATCCACGGTACGATCCAGCGTCTCACCATCGCTGATTAATAGTTGCAGCGTACCGCGGGCCGTCTGCGGAGGAATGGTTATTGGAATTTCCTGAATGAATGGCTCGCCTCGATAGGGACGCAACAAAACCTTCACCGCCACCGTTTCTCCGGGCGTTACTTCGCTTTTTTCCGTCCAGGCGTTGTCGATCATTGACCAGCGCCGTTCGGCCAACGCCGTCACTTTAATGTGCACTCCGTCCACGTGCGCGCGTTCGTACGGATTCGAGTAAATTCGCGAAAAAATACCCTGCACTTCGGTAGCCACGTAAAAGCCACTCGGAATTGGGATATCATTGGGAGCAAAAAGGTTTTCTAAATGGACTGGAGTGTGGCCCTTTATGTCTATGTCCCCATCAAGCTGTAGCGTCCAGCCTTCACCGTAGGCCGGGCTTCCCACGATGCCGTTGAACGTCGCTAGCGCCACCAACAACGGCGTCAGTTGCGGGCTCTCAATCACTTCGAAATGAAATTTCTTTTCGACCTTCGGCATCGCGAGCGTCACATCCACTGGGATCATTGGAGGACCTGCGCCGAGTTTGCCCAAGATTGCTGTCGTGCGATCCTGCGTCAATGTTCCTATGGTGGCTCCTGAGGTCATAATTTTTGTCGAAGCCATCGACGACGCCAGGGTCATAACCACGTGTCCTCTAGTCATCGGCATGGAAACTGCACCAAAAGAAAAGATCGGGTGTCCGCACGCCAAAACTGTTCCGTCGCTTTCTACAGCGGTTACCGTGCATCCGGGAGAGATCGAAAGATCACCGCGAATTAACTCCACGCCTACCATGTCTCCCGGTTTCAAGTGCGCATCTTCCGGGCTCGGCTCCGCATTTCCGCCCGCCACCATGCTCATGCCCCAACTCGAAAGCTCTTTGTTGAATTGAGCGATTGTTTCTGGATACAGGCCCGCGGAAATCAGCGGCGTCTCGATAGGAACCAGGAATTGTCCTGCTCCAACGCCGGTGCGGCTCGAAAATTCTTGCGGCAACGGAACGCGCGAAGCTGCCGGGAAAGTCCCTGTATTTACCGCTAAGGGAGAAGGCGTGGTGTCTCCTCGTTTGGGATTGGTCGCATCTCTTTCAACATCGAGCATGCTTTGAATCGGCGTCACTCCGCCAATCGCTTCTTTCGTGAAAGTGCCTAGTTTGAGAGATAGCGCGCCGGCCAGTTTTCCATCGAAATAAACAGGACTTCCGCTCATTCCCGCGACCACACCTGTGTGTTCCGCTTTTTCACCGAGCAGTTGAACGAGGATCACATCCTGCTTCGGACCGATCGCGTCGTGCAGAACTCCGAGAACTACCAGGTCCACCTTCTCGACTTCATCGCCTGTGAAAATCGTGTAAGCCACGCCCTTCAATCCCGGATGTACTTGGTCCAAAGGAAACGTCGTTGAGGTGTCGCCCGCGAACAGACTCGGACAGAGAAGTGAAATCAATACGAATAGATACGATAAACAACTCTTTCGATGGGTTAAAGGCATGAATGTAAATGATACCCGCCATGTCCGTGGGAAGCAAATCGACCGTGCTAGAATCGCGCATGCCGAAGATGTTCCGCGCTAAAACCATCTCACCGGGGGGCAATATCCATGGCGTTCTTGAACTTCCGGGCGATAAATCCATCTCTCATCGTTACGCCATCCTGGCCGCCCTGGCTGAAGGCCGCAGCGAAATACTCAACTATTCCTCAGCAGCAGATTGCAAAAGCACTCTGGCCTGTTTGCGCCGCCTGGGCGTAGGAATCGACTTCGAACGCGAACGTCTACGCATCTCAGGAAATGGGTTGGATGGTTTAAAAGCTCCTCGGCGGTCGCTCGACGCGGAAAATTCAGGCACGACGATCCGCATGCTTTCAGGAGTGCTCGTCGGCCAGTCTTTTTCCTCAACGATCACTGGGGATCGTTCCTTGCGAGCTCGTCCAATGCGCCGCGTGGTGGAACCGTTGCGAAAGATGGGCGGGAAAATCGAGGCACAAGAAGGCGATCGCGCGCCGTTGGAAATCCGTGGCGGCGCTTTACATTCGATCGATTACTCTTTGCCGATTCCGAGTGCGCAAGTAAAGTCCGCCATCCTGTTAGCCGGTCTCTACGCCGACGGTGTGACTATTGTGCGAGAAACCGTGCGAACGCGAGACCACACCGAACTGGCCCTTCGCGAATTTGGAGCCACGATTGAAACCGTGAACAAGTCCGTGCGTATGCATTCGCGCCCGAAACTCCAAGCCCGCCAATTGATCGTCCCCGGCGACCTTTCGAGCGCGGTTTTCTTCATCGCTGCTGCGCTGATTCTTCCGGATTCCGCTTTAATGTTGCATAACGTAGGGCTCAATCCCACGCGCACGCGTGTTCTGGATTTCTTAATCTCCATCGGTGCTGCGATTCATCTGGCATCGGTGCAGTTGCGCGACAGCGAATTGATCGGGGATGTGTCGGTGAAGCACTCTGCCTTAAGCGGTGGGGAAATAGGAGGCGCGCAAGTCGCCGAAATGATCGATGAACTTCCCATGCTTGCGGCTCTTGGTCCCTTTACAGAGAAGGGAGTCGAGATCCGCGGTGCTCAGGAATTGCGCGTGAAAGAGAGCGACCGCATCGCAACGCTGGCCGCTGGCTTGCGCCGTATGGGCGCGACGGTGGAAGAATTTGAAGACGGCTTGCGTGTGGAAGGACGTTCCGCGGGACCGCTTCGAGGGGCCAAAGTTGATGCCGCGGGTGATCATCGCATAGCTATGGCTCTGTCGATTGCAGCTCTGGGAGCCAAACACGACACGGTGATTCGCGATGCCGATTGCGTTGCGGTTTCATATCCGGAATTTTTCGATACCTTGAAGCGTTTGCGTGGGGAAGGAACCGGTAGCTAGGAAGACTTGTGCAAATAAATCGTGCCGTAACTCGTAGCGATATGAATTTTCGGTCCGCCCGTTCCCACTTTCCCGCTAAGCCGTCCCGTGCCGTTCTCATTCGTAAGCTTCAATCCGGAGTCATCGAAATCGCTTTGTACTTCTCCCGACTGAGATACCGCGGAGACTTCGAAGCTGGAATTCAAGGGTAATGTTATGTCCACTTCGCCGGAATCATCGGCAATATTAATATCTTCGCGGGGGGCCTGAGAATAGCGCACCTTGATGTCGCCCTTTGTGTCCGTGATATCGAGGCGCCCGTTCACATTTTCCACGTCGATGTCCTTGTCGTGTGTGTTCAGTTTGGAGGCGCCAGCTACGTCTGAAATTTCGATTTGTTCTGAATCGAGTTGCAAACGGCCGCGCACACCAACAATCGTTATATCGGCCTTCTGCGAATGATAACTAGCCCTACCAGCCACACTTCGCACGCGAATGGGCCCGAAGAAATCACCGTCAATCGCGGCGTTTCCCTTAACGTCGGAAATCTCAATTTCGTTGCCATGTCCGGCGACGCTAACGTTTCCAGCGATTCCCGTGATGCGAACATCGCCCTTTGACATTTTCGCGCTGACGTCCGACCCGCCCTTATGGATTTCAATGTCCCCATTGCTGCTACCTGCTGTCACGCTTCCGGCGACGTCCGAAATGTTGACGTTGCCATGTGAAGTATTCGCCCACAACGCAGTCTGAGGGGGTAGCGTCACATTCAGATCCGCACCTACGACCCCTTCAGAATCTTCCTGATTTACAGGGTGGACTAGGTAACCCCCTCCCGTTTGTTCGATTACAACTTTCACTTTCTTCATGCGTTCTTGTGCCGCTGATTCAGTAGGCCCCGAAGCCGACTTGTTCACCATTACCCGCAATCCAGCGTCTTCGCCCGTGTGCGCTGAAATATCCCCGCGTTCCGTGGTTAGGGTTACCTGCGCGTTTGCCGGCAAAGTTTTAGCCGGTAACTCCTCGGTTTCGGAATAGTCCTTCGAGAACATATCCACGTTTAAATTCAGGTTTGGGTCTTTTTCCATCATCCAGCTCTTCACGCCCAAACCAATGAACACAAAAACTACCAGAACCATCAACGCAGCTTCTCCGCCGGACAGTAGCGGAGGTTTCCCTTCCCCCGATCGCTGTGCTGAAAGATGATCGATTATTTTCGCCGCGCCCCAAAGGATGAGCAGCAAAGGCCAATAGCGGTAGAAGTAGTGCCAGAGCCGAAATCCAGGATGGAAATGTTCAAAAAGAAAAACTGCGCCAAGAAAAATGAGCAGTAATCCGCTGAAGATCGAACCGCGTTGATTGGGAGCGTTGCTCACGCAGGCCTCACGAACTGATGTGGCCTTGTTTCGAGGCAAGTTGTTGGGCCACGAGCACCGCGCCTATCACGATCAGGAGGACTGGCCAAAGATCGCCAAAACTAAAACGGCTGAACTGCGCAATCAGGAAGAGTACGCCAACAGTAATGATAATGAACGGCCCCATCAGACTTCGGAGCCGGCAATGCGCGCAAGTACAATGAATTCGGTTTGCATCCGCCATCCAATATCTCCTACGCTTTCTTTTGCATGCGGTCCCAGACCAGCCATCCGCCCACGACGATTAACCCGACCGGCCAGCTTTTTGTGAACCACTCGGATTCCAGCAATCCGAAATTTCTCATCAACAGCAGAGCTCCGATGGCGATTAAGATAATGGCGCCCAAAGGTTTCGGACCATCCACGGAGGCAAGATCGGCGGGACCAGCTTCGCCGGTAATTCTGGCTTTAGCCGTGCGATAGGCTTCAATCGGCATGTAAAAGTAAAAGCAGGCGAGTGCGATCCCGAAAAACGCGTCGTATCCCGCCGGCAAATCGCTGCTCAGCAGCGCTATCAATCCTCCGAATATCAGCACGTGGATCAGTGCCTTGATGTATTGGCCGTTATAAACCGCGCCAAGTCCCGGGATAAAACCAAGCGTCGCGGCAAGTCCCGGATTCGGGCCCGTCTGGGGAGGCAACGTGGGTTGTAAAGCTACTGGCGCCAGACAGTTCTCGCAATAGAGCGCTCCCTGAACTTCCCGCGTGCAAGCGGCACACAGTGGCTTGCCGCAGTTGCGACAATATCCAGTGGCGTCCACTTCTGCGTGCGTGGCGCATTTCATCGGGCACTCCTGTAGGAACTGTTGATCGAATTTTCGGCCAGATTATCGGCCAGGCTCTCGGTTAAAAGAAACGCAAACATTGGTCCGCTGCTAACACGCGTATGGCTTGCGGGCGGTGAAGATTGCGACTTCTGCTGCGGCGTCGCATTAGGCGGAATCGAATTATGCTCTTGTTGAGGTGCTGGCGCAGGGTTACTCACCGGCATGGGTTCCGGCTCGGGTTGAAGCTTGGATTGAATCTCGTACACCACGCGTAAATCATTCACAAATTTTGCGCCCCGCGCATAAGTCAGGTGCGCTTGGCGATTGGCCGAGCGCAGCACGTTGGTTGGGCTCAGGTCAGCCTTCTTCAATTTTGCCGGTGTCAGACCGGCTGCATAAGAAACGATGACTACAGAAGCCACTGCTGCGGCCAGCCCCATGGCGAAGCGTGGCTGCCATACAACCGATGTCCATCCGAACCATTGCCGCCACGATTCTTTCTGCGTGCGTGGACCAAGCGTGGCATCCAGAATTTTTGCTATAAGTTGAGGCGGCTCTTCCACCATCGCGATCTTATGCATCTGGCTGACGAGACCACCCACCAGCGCCACCGTCTCTGTGCAGTTCGCACAGCTGGCCATGTGAACGGAGAACGCCGCAGCCTCAGCAGGCGAAAGTTTGCCTTCGAGGTAATCGCTCAGCCGTTCTTCCGTCAGTGTGCAGTTCCAATCCATAAGTCCGTGCTCCAAATCATCGCCAACCAATCAGTTCGGCTTAAGGCCCATTTCCGTCAAGATACGCGCTAACTCAATACGGCCTCTGTTAATGCGCGATTTTACCGTGCCTTCCGGCACCTGCAACACGGCCTGAATTTCGCTGTATTCCAGACCCTGCAAATCGCGCAAAATTACCGACTCCCTCAATTCGGGCGAAAGTCGCGCCAGACCACGTTGCAGTTGGATGCTCAATTCGCCGGCCTCTGCCAGCTTGTCGGGCGCTCGCGCCGAAGAATGCTTTTCTTCCAACTGCGGCATGGAGTCGTCTATCGAATCCGTTTGCCGATCGCGCCGAGTCCTCCGGTAATGATCCACCAGCAAATTGCGCGTCACGCTCGTCAGCCAGGTTGGAAAAGCTCCAAACGCCGGCTGATAGCTCGAAAGCGTGCGATAGATGCGCAGGAAAACCTCCTGGCTCAGGTCCTCGGCCTCCGTCGCGTTGCCCGTGAACCGGTAGCACAGATTGAACACGCGCCGCGTGTGGCGGCGCACAAGTTCCTCCCAGGCCAGCCCCTCGCCCCGGAGACATCGCTGTACCAGTTGGGCGTCGGCCTCCAATCTCCCTCAGCCTCGCTTCATCCTGCATTCCTATCGGCCTCACACAGTGAAACGCATTTTGCCCCTGAAAAGTTCCCCATTGTGTGCGGTTCCGAACGTTTGCATTCCTCTTCGGAATTTGTGACTTAGTATGGCGGGCATCTTATCCGTGTTGCGCTTGTAAAGACAAGGTGATACGCGGTGATCCGCAAAATGAGAATGTCCGGTGATATGCGGCTGCAGAAAAGGCGGAAACGCCCACGCTGGTCCTAGGAGTCGCCAAGTCCAATAAGGGCCGACTACTGTGTTGGTTTTGGGTTCTGTTTGCGCGTCATTCCTTCGGTCACAAGTTTGATGGAATGGAGACGGTCAAGGTGTCTAGGTTCTTGCTTTGTGCCCGGAACACTGAAGCACAGGTAGCGCGGGATATTTTGGGAATCTCGGATCGCTCTCCGAAAGCTGGCACAAAAGAAACACTGTCCCGCGATCGGATTCAATTCTCCGCGCGTGCTGGCAATCAGCGCAGAGTCCCGCGCGCTCCGAACTCTGTGATCTCGACGGAAATTCACTGGTTCTTTTCATTTCCTTCCAACCGCCCTGGCAATGCTCTTATGACGGCACTCCCCAATCTACCTTCATCCGTGTATTGTGACTCACACGGATATTTTGCTAGCGTTTAGATAGTCGCGGAAGTCTGCGTTGAGGAGTCTCGGCGCTGACTGGATGGAGGAGATTTCGTGAAATTGCGCGTTCTGAATGTCACCAAATTTATGTGCATGCTAATCCTGGTCGCTGCCGGGGCCGGCTGCAATTCGACCACCACTGAAGATCAACGCCGCCGCGACGAACGGACCCGCGAAGAAGCCGCCAAAGCGACGGAGCGTATTAAGCCCGAGCTAAAAGAGGCGGGTAAAGAGCTAGGCCAAGCCGCTCGTGAAGCTGCCGAAGACGCTCGCGCCGCCGCCCAAGGCGTGAGAGAGGGCTGGAACCGCGACCACGCTCACCCTCTTAATTTGAACACAGCAACGGAAACCGACCTCGAAAGCCTTCCCGGAATTACAAAAACCGACGCGGAAAGAATTATTGGCAACCGTCCCTACCGCAGCAAAAGCGAACTGCTCGCCAAAAGAATCCTTTCGGAAAGGGAGTACGACCAGATCCGCGATTACGTAACCACCGACTAGAAACTGTCTCGCCGCCTTGACACCTTCCGAACCTTACTGCTACGGTGCAAAATCAATGTTTCAAAAATTACGAAAGATTGTTTTGCTGCTGCTGGCGCTTCTCGCCCTCGGCTACCTGTTTTACAAATTCCGCAATTCAATCACGCTGGAAGGATTTCAGTGGGGAATGGTGGCGCATTCTATCCGCACAGCGCGGATTTCGTTGTTGGTCCTTGCTCTGTTGGCAATTTATGGCTGCTTTGCAATACGCGCTGTTCGATGGATGCGCTTCTCGCGCGCCATTGGCCGCATGAAGTTTTGGAACGTTTACAGCGCTACGCTTATGGGTTTCACATGCAGTTTCCTGTTGGGCCGCGCAGGAGAACCAATCCGTCCAGTGTTGATTGCCAAGAAGGACTCGCTCCCCGTTCCTAGTATGTTCGGAGTATACGTTCTGGAGCGCGTGTTCGACATGGCCGCTGCTGCCGTAATCGCCGGGCTCGCGCTGCTGGCTTATCAGCACAAGGAACCGGGGTCCGCCCCGCAGAGCTATCGCATCGTTTCACTAGCTCGTACGGGAGGCGTGTTGCTTTTCGTCTTGCTGGCGAGCGCGATTGCGTTTTTGCTTTATTTCCGATTCCATGGCGCGGAGTGGCTGGCCAGGAGACTCAAGAAATCAACCTGGCAACATGGATGGCGCGGGAAAATAGTCGCATTGCTCGAAGGATTCAGCGATGGACTTCAAGGCATTCGCACCTGGAACGATCTCGCAGCGGTTCTAGCTTATTCTGCAGCGCATTGGTTTCTTGTGCTGCTCGTCTACGTTTGGATCGCGCGCGCTTTCAGCAGCGAACCTGCATTAGCGGCGATGAGCCTGCCGGGCGCGTTGGTAGTTCTCGCATTCACACTGATCGGATCTGCAGTTCAACTTCCGGGAGTTGGTGGGGGCGCGCAACTCGCCACATTTCTTGTCTTAACGCTTATCTTTGGAGTAGAAAAGGAGCCGGCGGCAACGGTTTCGATCATCCTTTGGCTTGTGACCTTCGCCGGCTGCTGCCTCGTAGGTTTGCCTTTGCTGTTCAGAGAAGGTTGGTCCATGGGCGAACTCCGTCGCATGGCCACGGCTGAGGAAGAAGCGGCCGAAGCGGTTGAATCTGCAGAGTGGGCTAAGAAAATTGAACACACAGAAGAGAGGCCTCGGTGAAGTGCCCGTTTTGCGCGCACCTCGACGATAAGGTTGTGGATTCTCGCGAAGCGCGCACAGGAGATCTGATTCGCCGCCGCCGCGAATGTCTGAAGTGCAATCGCCGCTTTACCACCTACGAACGTATCGACGAAATTCCCTACATGGTGATCAAGAAAGATGGCCGGCGCGAGAAGTTCGAGCGCCAAAAACTACTGCAAGGTCTACTGAAAGCTTGTGAGAAACGGCCCGTGCCAGTTGGAAAGCTCGAGACGATTGTCGATGAGGCCGAACAATTCGTCAGCGAAGCCCCGGAGCGTGAACGCACCACCACGGAAATCGGCAAGTTGATTATGGATAGGTTAAAGAAGCTCGATAAAGTTGCATACGTCAGGTTTGCATCCGTTTATCTGGATTTCAAAGATGTGAAAGAATTCATGGACGAACTGAAAGGTTTGTTGAAAGATCGCGCGAAGAAGTAATTCTCAGCGTGGGTGCGCCTGCCATACTCCGGCCGCAAACTTCTTGATAATCCGGAATCCCAAATGTTCGTAAAGTTGGACAGCCTGCGAATTGGCGCTTGTGACCGTCAGAGAAAGCGATTCGTACTTTCGACGCTTCAACACCTGTATGGCGCTTTCCATCATGGCGCGCCCAATGCCGTGGCCCTGGTAACCCGGCATCACGCAAATCTGCGTTGTATGGCCCACACCGCTCGCAACCGTGGAAGTGAGCACCATGCCGATCGGACGATCTCCCGTGACCGGCTGAACTAAAAATGACGCTTCCGGCAGAAATTGACCGCAACCCGGCAAGAGGACGATGTTACGCAGGAATTTCATTCCGCCCGCCTCACTGCAGTACTGGTCGTTAATTTCGGAGTCCACGTGATCGGCGTATGCGAGTTGAATCAGTCTGGCGGCCGATTCGAACGCCTTATCCGTCCAGGGCTCCAGACGCAAGCCGCTCGAGATCGGCTTGTTGCTCAATCGCGCTTCGGCGAGAGGCAACAACATAAACAGCCGTGTATGAAGCGTAAAGTACTTAGACAGAAATTCCGGATTCAGCTCGGTTCCAAAGGGCATCAGCTGCGCTTCCACTCTTTTTAATCGCGGTGTAGCTCTTAGAGCGCTTACCATTTCCGCTATCAGCGATTTCGTGATCGACTCTTGAGATTTTCGCGAGGAAACGAACAGCCCTCCGATCAATCCCTTATGGTCTTCCAGAACGTAGAAGCCGTACCCCGCAGGTTTGTCCTCCTCCATGGCCACGTAGCCGCCCAGAGAATGTGAATCCACGAACTTGCGGATCAGATCCACAGACGGCCGGTAGTCCCAATGGAGTTCGTCGCGCCAGTGGCTAGTTTCCTCCTGGAACAAAGGCTCCAGTTTGCGCGACGGTATTTGGCGGAGATCTAAAATCTGCATGAAGTGCCTGGCATGATATCCGGAAACATTATAGCTTTCCGCGCCATCAGAACCCAACTTAGCTCAGTTAAACTGGGGTTAGCCACTGCGACGGATTTACTAATTTGTCCCAAGCGTAACGAGCAATTAAATAGGCTTGTGCGAACTGTGTTAAGATTCTGGCGCCGAAGTGCAGAATTCTTGCGCTCGCGCCCAACGGATGGCCGTCTTCTCAGAGCTACGCTATCCCACAACGCGGCTTGCTAAGGTTTTCTCCAGCCTGCTGGCCATAATCCTTTTTGCCTTCGTCGCAATCGCTATGATTTCTGGGTTTCTTCTTTACCAGATATTGCGGCCAGCCCGTTCGCCTGCGACATTCGACTTAACCGTGATGATGGGCCATCCGAGCGCAGTATCTTTCCCGGTCGTGGATGGAACCTCTCGCGATGGCTGGTTTTTCCCGGGCCGCCGTGGCGCGCCCACCGTGATCGTGTGCCACGGCTACCTTTCCCAGCGCTCCGATGTTTTAACGCTCGTGACCGCTCTTCAGGATAGCCAGTTCAACGTCTTTCTATTCGACTTCTCTGGGCATGGAACAAGCGCCGGCGTCACCACGATGGGATACCGCGAAAGGCAGGAACTCCAGTCGGCCGTCGAGGTGCTCTCCACCCGGGACGATATTGACCCGAAACATTTCGGATTGTGGGGCGTCGACCTTGGGGGATACGTTGCGCTGGAGGAAGCCACGCACGAACCTCGAGTCTCAGCGCTGGCTGTCGACGACGCCTATTCGGACCCTCGTGAAATGGTTCAAATCCAGGCGGCGCAATCGGGTCTCGCCGTTTTGCCATACGTGGGCCGCTTCTGTGACTGGGGATTTCGCTTGTTGAATTATCAATACCGGAACGAGCCTCCCGTCACAACGCGTTTGGCTTTGACCAAGGGCGTGCCAAAACTTTTCTTCCAATCCGACAGCCGTCTCGCGCTCGCCAACCAAACCCTGCAGTTATTCATCCTCTCTCCTGAGCCAAAGCAAATAGTCCGCACGCGAATGAAGTATTCCGAGATGACCGACGAGGACAGGAAGAATTACGAAAATATCGTGGTCAGTTTCTTTCTGGTGAACATGTCGCCTACCGCCCTCCACTAGCGCGGAAGCGGACTGATCGGTACGTATAAGATCCCTTGTTGCGGTTCGTTTAACTCGCCCTGCACTCTTCCGGCTTTAGTAATTTCCTCTATTCCTTTTTGATTGGTCAAAACCAGCGCCGCATCTGGTTCGTTCGGAGACCACTCCGAAAGTTCGCGCCGAAAATAAAAAGCCAGTCCGTAATTCCACGAGCGATTCAAACGGTAAGTGAAGATGCGATCGGGGCGTAGGTCGCCACGCAGAAAGGCAGCGTGAGGTCTCGCCGACAGATAAGGATCCAGCTCTGGGAGAATTGCCATATTCGCCACTGCGACAGTCGCCGCGACAGATAAAGAGGTGATAGCGACCGTCAGCGATAGCTTTTGGCGAATGCCAGCGAACAACAGGATCATCGCGAGCAAAAAACTGATCGCAATCGCGCATTTAGATACGGTTAGCGGCGAGATCGTTCCGATCCCTCCCGATGGAAATTGGCGGGCCCTATAAAAGACAAATAACGAAAGCGCGGCCCACACGAAAGCAAAGCCCGCACTTACCGAAATTGCACCAACGCGGCTTCGTCGAAAAACACGCGGAGCACTCACTGCGCAAAGAAGCGCCAGTGGCGGAACAGCGGGAAGAATGTAGCCCGGCAATTTCGATTGCGAGAGACTGAAGAAAACAATCGGGAAAACCGCCCAACACGCATAAAAAAATCCCAGCGAATTGCCCCAAGATTTTTCGCGCCACAGCCGCAAACCTTCTTGACCGGCGGAAATCAAAAGCGCGGTCCACGGCAACACGGCCAGCAGCGTGACCCACCCAAAAAACCAAAAGGGCTGCCTGTGCTGAAACACAGGGGTTAGATATCGT
>JABDEK010000026.1:0-10676 GCA_013287135.1 Acidobacteriota bacterium
ATCCGCCCGCCGGCTCATACGAAAAAGCGCGCAAATAGGTATCGATATCGCAACCCGAATACGCTGCATCCCAATCGACATTGGCCGCCAGCTGGGATTTGACCTGGTTCATGAGGCGCACAAAGTTCTGCGCGGAAAACGAACCGACTGTGTTAATGCGCGAGACCAGGTTCTTTAGACCTGCCGGCGTCGTGAAGACTCGGGGATGCTCTTTGGAACTTGCGTAAGCGCCGGGAAGCGAAGGGAATGACGCTTCCGGTTGTTCCGCCCCCTTGCCGATTGTAACCAGAGGCAAGCCCAATGCGACCAATACAACGAACCGGTGCCATCGACCGGTGTTCTTCATGATGATCCTTTCAGGGTTCACGGTGACGGCGACTTTGGTTCGCCCAGAGCCAGCGTGGGTAACAGAGCCCTTAGTGCAAAAGATTGTCGAGAAAAACCCCCGTGATGGCAAGTGGGTAATGAATTCACGCGAGCCTCTACCACGACATCAGCCAAGCATTCGAGCGGGTGAGCAGAGTTCTGTGTTCAAACAGATGCGTTGCTCAGATGCTTACTCTCGCCTTTACTGGGCAAACCGCCGCTACGACCTTCTCAAGTCCTTGCTGGAGGACATTACAAGATCGTATTTATTTGGAATAGCATCGTGAATCTCACCTCGCTAGGGGCGTGGCCATGCGAGTTTTGCTTTTAGTTCCTCAAACGCGTTGAACGCGATCGGACAAACGGCAACATTGTCAATCACGCCTATCAGTCGGGACGTGAATTCTGGTTGTTCTAAGTGAGGAAACGATCTGCAAACGCCTGGTCTATCCTCGTAAATGGAACACAGCTTTTCGTTGAGCATCGGGCAGGGCGGATTCACCGTGCCTTCTGACATAAATTGTTTCTGGAATTCTTCTATCGACTGGCCAAGCGTTTTTGCAATAGTGTGAAGCTCACTTTTCTTGAATTCAACGTGCAATGATCGGCAGCAATTTGCGCACTGCCTGCAGTCGATGAGGGCGAAGTATTTCTGGCTCAAGGTCCTGACAAGGCCATCGATGTCATCTGGAGCGTACTGCTTTAGCCACGATCGGAATTTCCAGTTTTCGTCGTCGTGCTCTTGTGAAAGCTGTTGGATTCTTGAGAGATCGATTTCAATTGTCGGAACCTTGGCCTGCTTCTGCAGTTTCATTCCGGCCTCATGTCGTCAGCCTAACCCAAAAGAACATTGGTGTCAGCACCACTCCTTAGCGACGGGGCGATCGTTTATCGAGCAAGCCTGCTCCTGAGTCCTGGTTAGATTACTGGAGATCTGCCTCGTATTAGGACTCCACATGTACGATTAGGGTTAATCAGATGGGATGAGACCAATCTTAACGACCTCGGCAATTTCGTCACTGAGTTCGCAGATGGCTTGGGGAAGCATTTCGCTGCACGTCGAGATTACCGGAATTCGAGGGGAAGAAGAACAGGAGATGGGACCGGGCTGGCCCGAAAAGGCTGTCGTGAAGCGCACGAGTGCGAGTTCGTTAACACCGCTCTACGCGGAGGCATACTTGGATGCATGGACCGTATCCGACCTCCGACCACTGCGTAGCCAATTCGACACCTTGGACCATGTTGATCGCGAGTTGGAGCGCCTTATCTTCGGATACGACGTGCTTGTGCTGGTTCCAGATGTCACCGCAGCGGCCCCGATCGATTAATAGTGAGAGTTCGGCACCCGGATACGCCGACTTCTGAGATCCTCGCAAGCCATTCCGCACGGTAGCGCGGTGCATTGACCTGCTGCCGGCGCAAGGAATAGCCCAACTTCGGTAGATGGCCTTCAGCCGACTCCTCACCCGCGTCAAATCGCACGTCATTGCTATGTAGGTGCGCGCCAGTTCCTTCAGAGTGCGGATGACATGTTCGCCGTGATACACCGGGTTGAGCTTGTTCGGATACAACAGCGCGGACAACTTGCGAGCATCGATGCGGTCATTCTTGTTCCCGACTTTCAACAGGACTTAGAGAAGAAGGTGTAGAGACCGGTCGCGGTTAGCCGCGCTTGTTGGCGGAAAAGCGGAGGCGGACGTAATCGGCGGTCCACTTGCCCTTGGCATCGCAGAGTTTTGGGCGCAAGGCTTCTCGGACTTCAGCGATATAGGAAGGACGTTCGGCGGGCGGCAAAGTTGAAGTGAAACTCTCGGAGAAGGTTTCCAGCCAGCCGGTGATATCACCTGGGAGCGGAGTTGGCCGGGGTATCAGGGCGATATAGCTCACGACGAATCCGCCGCGCGTCAGTTGCTGTGAATAGTCTTCGGCGCTGGGGAAATACCAAGGGTTTGCGGCTTCGCCGTTGATGCCGCGCCGATTGAGGGCTTCAACTAACGCCTTCCTGATCTTGGCCACGCAACCGTGGCCGCCGAATTCGGCGACGAAACGTCCGTGGGGTTTGAGTGCACTTTGCACTCCGGCGATGACCTTGGCGGGATCGCTCATCCAGTGCAGCGCCGCGTTGCTGAACACGGCGTCGAATTCGCTATCGAAATCGAGAGCTTCGCCGTTCATTACACGGACGTCCAGGCCGAGTCTTCGTGCGGCGTCAATTTGCGGTGCGCTGGCATCGACACCGATGACATGGCATCCCATGGAAGTAAGCTTCGCGGTAAGCACGCCGTCGCCACAGCCAAGATCCAAGATGCGCTCGCCGGCGCGCGGCGCGAGCAGATCAACCACGGGGGCTCCAAGTTCGGCGACGAAGCGGGCATTGCGAGCGTAACGTTCAGGATCCCAGGTTTGCGGGTGTCCCATTTTGGAGTGCCTCGCCGTGCCACAAAAGTTTATCAGCCTTTCTTGTTGTCGGCGTTTCGTAATTCGGCCTTCTCGAGCCTAACTGATTAGTCGGGCGATCGGCTGCTGCCGTCAGGCTTTTCGACTCAACTGCTTTAACAAAGCATTCGATCTCATTGAGTTCGCGCGTGTTGTCTTAAGGAAGATTGTCGAAAAAGAGATAGACCGAAGCAATGCGAAGCCTCAGCAATCAATTCTTCTTTCCTTCGAACAAGATTCGTTACCTGCAACCAAATGGACACGACACCGCATCGCGCCAAGGGGCTGTGTCGTCATTTGTCGATTTGGAAATCTCTCGCGTCCGATTGGACAGCTACGGAAGAGAATAATCGAAGGTCCAGATGTGTTTACCGTGAGCGTCGATATGGATGATGAGCGAGCCGGTCAGTGCGGTCAGTTCTCCCGTGCCGGAATCGAGTACAACCAGCACGCTGAGCTCTCCCGCCGAAGGGGAGTTGTCCTTCATCATGGTGGCGCGGTGCGAGAACGTGAAGCTGCCTTGCCGGCCGTTTAGCTTAGCCGGCACGATCATAGGTGCAGACGCGGTGGGTCTCCGCGAGTGCGGTCTGAACTGCAATCCAGTCGAAGGAAAACTCATCGAAGGCGTTTTCAATGACGACCGTCGGCCATCCCGCTCCAACGCCATCAAAGTGAAGACGATGGCCGCCAAGATCAGCCGATGAGCGGCGGAGCAGTGATTTGCGCTACCGCTATTTGTTGCTGGAGAAAAAGAACTCGTTTGCATGAGGGTCGCGGAAGATCGCTCGAGTTCCTCAGACTTCTTTCTTCGGCTCGGCTGCGAGTTTGCCCCTTTCGCGTTCATGGCTTCAGCGGTCGCAACTACGTCATCTGGGGCTTCACAAACCAGGGATTACCATTCAATCCTTGGATGGCTCCCAAAGCTCGATCTGATTGCCATCCGGATCTTTAAGCCACGCAAAGTTCCCGTAGGGATATTCCGCGGTCTTTTCGATTGCCACTCCTTTACTCTTAAGATGGCTGAGGACTTCTCCCATGTTTTTCACTGTGTAATTAATCTTACCCGTTCGCGGCTTATCCTTGATGTCTTGATCAGTGGGCATAATCGCCCACGCTATCGTTCTCTTGATCTCCGGATTTTCAAGATCCCTATACTCAAACGATGCATAAATTGAACTGCACTCAGCATCTTCGCCCTCAGGAACTATTCCGAGGCAATCGCGATACCAGGCCGCCAATCTCTTTGTATCGTTAGAAAACAGAAAAGCGCCGCCTATTCCGTCGATCATAAGTTCCTCCCACTCCTCATCTCTGCCGGTTTCCGAATCGGCAGGCATAATTCCAATTCAAAGTGCGACCAATCCGTCGCGCTTTCTTTGTCCAGGAAAACCTCAAGTGCTGGCGCATGCTCGGGCTCGTAGGCACTGTTGATAAGCCAATCTCTGTAAAGATAGTCCCAAGCCGTAGCTACCTTATGGATATCGCCAGAAACCTCTATGACGGCATATCGCATGGCTGGCATTTTCAATTTCGACATTCCTTCCATGCACTGAAAGGGAAAAGACGACGCAAGACAGACCTCATATCGATAAAGATGCTTTGGAGTCACGTGTGGATCGTCTACCGTCATTCCGAAAAGAATTCCTTGCGAAAAAATATCCTGGGATTTGGCCCATTCGATCACTGTCTTGAGGGCGGCAAGTACTCTGTCCAGTTCGAAGGCATTCGTAACCCGAATATAGGCGACTTGCCTTTCGGGAATGTCGATCAATCTCACTGAAAACGCGGATCTCTTTTCTTTCGCGCTCATGGGGACACCATATTTGTCTTCCGGGAAGAGTTCTTTGCAAATCTTGCTCTTTTTGATCTCGCCGCTTTTTCGAAACTGACTTGGCGAAGTGTCGTAGCCGGATCGGAAGGCACGCGAAAAAGTGGCCGATGATGAAAAACCGCACTCTAAGGCTATATCGGTCAAATTTTGGTCGGAATAACGAAGAAGACGAGCAGCCTTTTCAAGACGAAGCCGGTTCGTAAAATTGTTTAAGGTCTCGCCCGAAATCGCACCAAAGATCCGATGGAAATGAAATTCCGAGAAGCAGGCAACTTTAGCCAGCTCCTCTAGTTTCACCTGGCGATCCAGATTCCCGCGAAGATAGTCGATGACCCGATTAATTCTTTGGGCATATTCGCTGTTGGCCCGGGACTTTTGGCCTGGAACGGATTCTATTGACATTGTGTCGCAGAATACCTCAATTGCCCCTATGCGGTCAGCATCCAAAAGTCCGACTGCCATTCGTCGTCAAGCGGTCTGCTCTCCGGCATGGCGCATACGACGAAACCAAGACGATGATTCAATGGCTGGTCATTTTCAACCCACAATTCGATCTGTCTGGTATGACTTGCGCTGCGTTTGGCAGTCCCCGCGTGTTTTGTAAGTTGTAACAGCATTTCATGCAGCGCTGTCACGGCAGAGGTCGCGGGTGCGAGTCCGTCGTCCCCTCCACTCATTCCAAAGTAGGCTTCACTCCCTTGTTTGCCGAGGGAGCGATTTGAGAAAGGAGACCAAAGCGACTAGGATCGTGGGTTCTCAGTTCTTACTGGATGGGAGAGCGATGAGACTCGTGGAGATTTTGGAAGCAGAAAGCAGGCACTGCGCGTGAGCGAAGTGGCCACTCTTTTTGCTGTAACTACCCAGCACATTTCCAAAATGACGGCAAAAGGAATGATACCTTCGCCTCGAATTGCCGGTGCGATTCGCTTTGACTCACAAGATCTTGTGAACTGGCTGAAAGCGCAGAGAACAAACCATTCAACCGGAGTTCGTCGCGCGTGTTGAGCCCTCCGTGTGCAATGGTCTCTTACTTTTGACGTGCTCAATTTTCCGACGAGGAACTATTGGAAGGCGTCTACGGCTCATGGAGGATATCAAAGCGGTGCCTAACTCCTAGCATATTGAGTACACAGCGTTAAATCGTCAATGTTTATGCTGGTTTTCTGCAAGTTGCCGAAAACATGCTAGGATAGCGAATAGGTCAGGGCGAGTATCCCGCGCTCTTTGCTAATTTCTCTCTCTTCGTGCGGTCCTCTAGAATATCGATTTTGTTCCATATAGTGCGCCTGTTACAAACAACACGATGTCACGGAAGTGACGAAATAATCCCTCTCTTCCTGCTCAGACCCCCGCAGTAAATTGGTCTATTTGACGTCTCCCTAGCAGAGGCCGCGTTTTGATTCTATAGCTTTTTGCGCCAAAACCACCTTTGTGGCCTAACGGGATACGCAGCCAGCGAAAGAAAGGTCACATGGTTGTGGATCCATAGGATTTATACGGGAATATTTTAGGCCGTTGGGCTGTCTAGTTAGGTGACCGCTAACCGGGACACGGAAATTCTCGGTATTTGCGAAAGGGAGGCATCTGATGGGAAAAATCATTACAGAGAATCTGAATAACGACGGCGTCGACCGACGCGGATTCCTGAAGTGCATGGCTTGGGCTGGAACCGGCACGCTTTGCCTTATTCAGGGCGGCATACTGAAATCGTTCGCATTAAGCGAAGTAGCGAACATGGACCAATCAAAGATGAAGGGCGACCTGAGCTTTGTCCAGATTAGCGACAGCCATATTGGTTTCGACAAGGCGGCCAACCCAGACGTCACTGCAACCCTGCGAGAAGCTATCGCAAAAATTAACGGACTGAACCAACCTCCGGCGTTTGTTCTCCACACCGGCGACCTGAGCCACCTATCGAAGGAATCGGAGTTCGATACGCTCGATCAGACGCTTAAAAGCATTCACACCGAAAAGATTTTCTACGTCCCGGGCGAGCATGACGTGTTAAACGACAACGGCGAACAGTATCGCGAGCGCTACGGTAAAGGATCGCTCGGCGATGGCTGGTATAGCTTTGACCAAAAGGGCGTGCATTTCATCGGATTGGTCAACGTGATGAATCTCAAAGCAGGCGGACTGGGCAGCCTGGGGAAAGAACAGCTCGAATGGCTCGAACATGATGTGAAGAGCTTAAAATCGAGCTCGCCGATCGTGGTATTCGCGCACATTCCCCTTTGGTCGATTTATCCCGAGTGGGGATGGGGAACTGACGACAGCGCCCAGGCGCTCTCGTATCTGAAGCGCTTTGGTACGGTGAGTGTATTGAACGGTCATATTCATCAGGTGATGCAAAAGGTTGAAGGCAACGTCACTTTCCATACGGCGATGTCCACAGCGTTTCCGCAGCCGCAACCTGGCACGGCACCCTCACCCGGCCCAATGAAAGTCCCCACGGACAAGCTTCGCGGATTACTTGGCCTTACAAACGTCAATTTCGTTCGCGGCAAACACACTTTGGCCGTGGTGGATTCCACGCTCCAAGAATAACAGGCTCAAGAAGGCCAAATTTGGAGAAATCACATGAGAAAAATTTCGAAATTAATGGTAGCGGCAGCAATGTTGGGCGTATTCGGTTGGACAAGTGCAAGCAACGCGCGTTTCGTTGCGAGCGCGGCGACCGCCCAAGGCGCGACGAAATCTCAGGAAGTCGTCGTCAAGATCGATAATTTCAGTTTCATGCCGCATGACATCATGGTAGCTGCGGGAACGACCGTAATATGGGTAAACAACGACGATATTCCGCATACGGTCGTGAGCACGAGTGACGTATTCAAATCGAAGGCGCTCGACACCGACGACAAGTTCTCGTTTAAGTTCGATAAGCCCGGGACGTACGAGTATTTCTGTTCGATTCATCCGAAGATGACGGCGAAGGTCATTGTCCAGTAGCGGCTCTTAGGGCGGCGGGATTCTTTCCCTAGTGGGTCATGAGACCCAGACTACATGAGTCAGTTACCGGGGCAGAGCACCCTGCTCGAAACAGCCTACCCCAGCCCTCTTCCGGTGAGCCTCGCACCGGAGAGACGTCGAAAGCGGCGTTATTTCGAGGACAAGTTGAATGACTGCTAGCTGTTGCATGTGGGCTCGAGTGGGACGTCGGCCAGTCAGCTTTCTGAACCGCGGAGAAGTTTCCGGGAATAAAAGGCGTAGCTGCCCGGTCCGTACAGTAGAGAGTTTAAAGCGGCGCATGCCGAACGCTATGCAAGCAGTTGGGAAGGTTGGACGCTTTGAAGAGGTTGTGCTTCCGCACCTTGATGCGGCTTACAATCTGGCGCGCTGGCTCGTCCGCAACACCCACGATGCGGAAGACGTCGTGCAGGAGGCCTGCCTCCGCGCCTTCAAATTCTTCGGCGGCTTTCAGGGCGGCGATCCGCGCGCCTGGCTGCTAAAAATTGTGCGCAATACGAGTTACTCCTTTCTCGAGAAAAACCGCGTGGTGAATTTGGCTGAAGAGTTTGACGAACAGATTCATGTCCGAGACGTTCCCACATTCGATGCCGAGACGATTATGGTTCGAGATGTCGAAAGCCGCATGTTGCACGAATCGCTCGAAGAGCTGCCGGTGAATTTTCGCGAGGTACTCGTGCTGCGCGAACTAGAAGGACTTTCGTACAAAGAGATTGCAGAGATGATTGGCGTTCCTATAGGCACCGTAATGTCGAGCTTGGCTAGGGGCCGCGATCGTCTCCGCGAATCTCTGCTTCGCGCTCGAGCGAGGGAGGGCATGCGTGGTCTGTGACGACAATTCCCGTTTGCTCCATGGCTATCTCGATGGAGAGTTAGATTTAGTCCGAAGCCTCGAGATCGAAGAACACATAAAGACTTGCCCTGATTGCGCGCAGCAACTCTGGAGCCAGCAGACGCTTCGCAAAGCGTTTCGCTCTTCGAATTTGTACGAACGCGCGCCAAGCAGCCTTGCCATTCGGATCCGCGCGAACTTATCACAAGAAGTTGAGCGAGAGGCTGATGCAAGTTCGCAACCAAAACCCATTTCCATTTTGACGCCTCGGGGCAAAGTGTGGAATTGGCTGGCTGTTGCGGCAACGATCCTCCTCGCAGCGCTATTGACCTGGCGGGCATTTCCGCTAGTTGAAAGACGCGGAACGTCCGATTTGGTCGCGCAGGAACTCGTCGCCAGCCACATTCGTTCGCTTCAGCCCGGTCATCTGTTCGACGTGCAATCCACCGACCAGCACACCGTGAAACCGTGGTTCAATGGTAAGCTCGATTTCTCGCCACCCGTTCGCGACTTAACAGAAGAAGGATTCCCTCTAATTGGTGGCCGCCTTGATTATATCGATCATCAACCAGTTGCGGCGTTGGTGTATCAACGGCGCCAGCATCTTATTAATGTCTTCATCTGGCCCGCGGACAAACGGAGCGCTAGTAATCTTCACTCCGAATCAAGCCAGGGCTACAACATGGTCATCGGGGAGCACGACGGCATGTATCTATGCGCTGTCTCTGATCTAAGTCCCGGTGAGCTTCAGCACTTCGCTCAGCTTATTGAAAAATGAAGTTGATCTTTCGCTAAATTATTCCCCGCAAGGCTCCGCACCAGGCGCGCCTCACCAGCTCTGCGTTTTGCGAGGGCGACCCACACTAAGGTTAAAAAAATGTTAGCGAGAAGAGTTCACGGAGGGCTGTATTTGCCACCAGTCAAACCGCGTGCTGCTCGGTAAGAAAGGTAAAGCGTCATCGCGTGTCCGGGAGCAATCGCGGCGCGACATCCAATCTTGACGAAGGGCGGCACAAAAGGCAGTGAAAACCAAGGGCTCAAGAGGGTTGCGGCAAGCAGCCCGTAAAGCTGGCGCGTACTCGATTGTCCTAAGTTCTTGTCTAACTGCCTGCTGTCCGCGCGGACTTTGGAGCGCGCCCGCCGCCAGCCGCTCTGCCGAATTCCTCTTCAGGCTTGCGTTTCTTAAAATATGTTGACTTCGGTGTGCACATTCGGCAATCTATTTTCGCGATGATGAATCTCAGCCGGATGACAGTTTGCTTGGCGTGTTGTTGCAATTGTTGCGTACGCCTGTCGTCCGCGCCGGGGGCCAGCTAGAAAAGCATCTAAATTCTAAACGCTGAGTTCAAGCCCACCGCCAGACGACAATCTGGTAGGTGGGTTTTTTTGTTTTTGGGGGGACTTTATGGACACTAAAGTGGACGTCAAAGAGACCAAAGCGCAGAAAGTGGAACGGCTCAAGAGGTCGTTGAATCCCTGGCAATGTCTCGAGGAAGTCCGTCGTTTCGCCCGCCAAGGCTCGGGACGTATTTTCGATGGTGGGGCGTTTATCCCCAGGGAGATGGCGCCGGAGCGGTGGGCGGGACCGGCGGTGAAGGCAAAGCGGTTCCATTTTTCATGGTGCGCATTCGCATCCCGAATGGTTTGCTCAATTCGAATCAGCTTCGAACGATTGCGGACCTCGCCGATAGGTATGGCTTCGGAGTTGCCGACCTTACCGTGCGTCAAAATATCCAGCTTCACTGGGTCACTATTCAGGACTTGCCCGAAGTGCTCGACGGTCTTGAACGCTGCGGCTTGTCTTCGCTTGCCGCTTGCGGCGATGTCACGCGCAACATCACCGGCTGCCCGCTAGCCGGCGTGCACGCCGACGAACTCTGCGATGCTTCTCCGCTCGTCGAACAGGCCAGCCGCCTGCTTGCCGGCAATCCAGAGTTCTATAATCTCCCGCGCAAATTCAAAATTTCCATCACCGGCTGCCGGCTTTGGTGCACTTATCCTGAAATTAACGATGTGGGTCTTACTGCGGTGTCGCGCAAACGCAGCGCAGGTTCAGAGAATGGTTTCTCAATTCGTGTGGGCGGCGGCCTTTCGACCAAGCCTCATCTGGCGGTCCGCTTAAACGCTTTTATAGGCTGGGATCAGGTGCTCCCGGTGATTCAGGGTGTCGCCGAAATTTTTCGCGGCTCGGATGTCCTTCGCGAAAGCCGCGAGCACGCACGGCTAAAGTTCTTGTTCCTGGAG
>JABDEK010000026.1:10715-46407 GCA_013287135.1 Acidobacteriota bacterium
AACACCGTATTGGATTCCGCTTGGATCCGGCGGAGCCAGAAGAGCCGCCTGCTGATCTTTATCGCGATCACACTGGCATCCATCCGCAAAAGCACGGCGATTATTGCTACGTGGGAGCAACCGTGCTGCGCGGCCGCATCCAGCCGCAGCAGATGCGCGCGGCAGCGGATCTGGCGGACCGCTTCGCTTCCGGCGAGCTCCGCACTACCAGCATGCAGAACCTTCTGATCGTCAATGTGCCGAAGCAAAAAGCGAGCTTGCTAGCCGATGAGCTGAATTCCATTGGTCTGCGCGTGGACGCTTCGTCATTTCGGCGCGGCGCCGTTGCTTGCACCGGCACTGAATTCTGCAAACTCGCGATCACCGAAACGAAAGCATTCTCGCGCTGGCTCGTGGAAGAGTTGGAAGAAAGAATTCCCGGTTTCGACCAGCACTTGAAGCTGCACGTCACCGGTTGCCCCAACAGTTGCGGCCAACATTGGATCGCCGATATCGGAATAGAAGGCAAGAAACAGCGCGTGGATGGAGAAATGGTGGACGCCTATTATTTTTGTGTAGGCGGCGCGGTGGGGCAGTTTGCATCCATCGCCCGGCCGATCGGCTACCGCTGCCCGGCAGCGGATGTCCCGGCGGCCATCGAGCGGCTACTGCGCTCTTACCTGGATCTTCGACAGAGCCATGAAAATCTCCGCCAATTCTTTTCTCGCCATTCCGACGAGATGCTGCGCGCTTTTCTCGCGGGGCAGGAAGTTGAAGCTATAACTCGCGACGTCGCTTCCGGGCCTGTGCCTCGCGGAGTGGAAGGTTAGCCGATGAGCTCACTCGCTAGAGTTTTGGTAGCAACACAAATGATCGAGACTTTTTCCATCTCACTTGCTTCTCTGTGGAAATCTGAATACATGCATTGCGTATGTCACTGGTCGTGTTGTTGTCCTGCGGCGTCCCGCGCCTCAAGGAGTGGATCGATGTAGCAAATTACTCGATGCAAAACTCCTAAGGCCCGCGACGCCAGCCGTCGCGGCCTTTTTTTTTGAACGATTGCCTGACTGAAAGAGCGGGGCGAAAACGAGAACCCAAGGGAGGCTACGATGATTGAGTTACTGCAGGAAATTGAGCTTCAACAGGATCAAGCAGAACGCTCCACGGCGCAGGAACTGCTTCGTTGGGCGAGCAATCGGTTCGGCTCTCGCATGGCGATAGCGTCCAGCTTTGGCGGAGACGCCGTCGTGCTTATCGATATCGCGGCGCGAACCGTCAAGAACTTGCGAGTGTTCACGCTGGACACCGACTTCCTATTTCCTGAGACCTACGAACTGATTGAACGAGTCCAGGATAAGTACGGCATCCAAGTCGAACGCACTCGTCCCACACTTTCCGCCGCACAGCAGGCGGCTCGCTTCGGCGAAGCGCTCTGGAGCCGAGAGCCCAACTTATGCTGCCAAATACGAAAGGTCGATCCGCTAAAAGCCAAGGTTGCCGAGCTAGACGCGTGGGTTTCGGGCATCCGCCGCGATCAAACGCCATCTCGCGCTAGAGCAAAAAAACTTGAATGGGACGCTCACTTCGGTCTGGTCAAACTGAATCCGCTCGTGGATTGGACCACGGAACAAATCTGGGACTACGTGCGCGCGAATGATTTGCCTTACAACGCTCTGCACGACCGCAATTACCCGAGTGTCGGCTGTACTCACTGCACACGCCCCGTTCAAATTGGCGAGGACCCTCGCGCCGGTCGTTGGGTCGGATTCCAGAAGACTGAGTGCGGCTTACACGCAAAGGAGTAGTGTACATGTCTCTCTTTCCGATGTTCGTCAAGCTCCAAGGTCGTTCCTGCCTGGTCGTCGGCGCAGGCGCGATTGGTGAAGGCAAGATAAGCAGTTTGCTCCAAGCGGGCGCCAACGTGTGCGTGGTGTCGCCGCGGGCAACTCCACGTGTTCATGAGTGGTCCGCGACCGGCGCCATTAAGTGGCTGCGGCGAAAGTTCAAGCAAGACGACGTCGCTGGCAAGTTCCTGGTGATAGCCGCAACACCTTCGGCCAAAGTGAACGCGCGTGTTTTCGAAGAGGCTCGAAGAAGAAAAGCATTGTGCAACTCGGTCGATGATCCGCCGCATTGTGACTTCTTCTACGCCGCGGTGGTTCGCCGTGGTCACTTGCAGATCGCTATCTCCACAAATGGCAAGAGCCCTGCGCTGGCCCAAAGATTGCGCAAACGGTTCGAGCGACAGTTCGGGCCGGAGTACGCGGACAAGATCAATCAGCTCGGCGCGGCGCGAGAGCGCTTGTTCCGCGCTGCGATGGAGCCCGTGCGGCGTCGCAAGCTTTTGTTGCGTATGGCGCGAGAAGTTCGACTGGGAGGAGCAAAATGAGCGCGACCGTATATCTGGTTGGCGCTGGACCCGGCGATCCCGACTTGTTGACTTGCAAGGCGCTGCGCCTGTTGCAATGCGCTGATGTAGTTCTGCATGACGATTTGGTCTCAGCCGAAGTCCTGCAACTGATTCCGCAGAGTGCGCTTACACAAAACGTCGGAAAACGCTGCGGCCGAAAGCGAATCACGCAGGAAGAAATTCATAAGCGCATGATCGCCGCCGCTCGCAGGGGAAACACAGTTGTTCGGTTGAAAGGTGGTGACCCGCTGCTTTATGGGCGGGCTGGCGAGGAAATGGATGCGTTGCGCAGTGCAGGGATCGATTTTGAAGTTGTGCCCGGGATTACCACTGCGTTCGCTGCCGCCGCATCTGCGAAAATTCCTTTGACTGATCGGCGCGTCTCATCGCGAGTAATATTTCTTACCGCCCACAACTGCAAGCAAGATATGCCCACTGACTTTGGATCCGGCCTGTCGTCCGGAGCCACGCTCGCTATATACATGCCCGGTCAAAATTATGCGCGTCTCCAGGAGCAGTTGCTGGCGAGCGACGTTCGTCCGGAGACTCCTTGCCTCGTGGTGTCCCGTGTCTCGCGAATGGACGAATCACTTCACGCGACAGTCGTCGGGGAACTCTTTCTCTCCCCTCGTGTGGAATCTCCCGCAATTCTTTTGGTGGGCCCGCTGGCCAGATCGCCTTATCAGCCTAATGACGTGCAGAGGCCTGCGGATGGTCTGGGTGACGAGATTGCAAATTCTCTCGCGACAACGTCTTAATTTTTTCTGGCCCGGGCAGATTGGCAGACGAAATCATTTCTCTCGCGGATTCGCGGTGGTCGTTGAACCGTGGTCTGGAACGGACAGGCAACGAATCGTGGCGCTTAACCCAGCGCTCTCGAAGTGAGCCGCGATGGACTTACCAATCTCGTTAAAATTTTCGGTGGCGAGCGCCACGACGGCCGGCCCCGCGCCGCTCAAAGCAATTCCGAGCAAACCGGCAGAAGGAGGCTGGCTCAGTATTCTGTCCAAGCCAGGGATCAAGTGCTGTCGGCAATATTGATGCAACCTGTCCTGCATCGCATACCAGAGAAGATCGAAGCGCCGCTCTTCTAGAGCTGCGATGAAAAGCGCGGAGCGTTGCAGATTATGAATCGCATCTTCGCGCCGAACATTTTGGGGAAGCACGGCTCGCGAACCTATGGTGTTCAACTCGAGGTCAGGAGAAACAGCGACAACGCGAATTTCCTTTGGCCACTTTTTGCGAATTACGACCACACTTCCATCCGGCCGCACTGACGTCACTACCAAGCCTCCCATCAGCGCTGCGGCGACATTGTCTGCGTGCCCTTCGATTTCCGCGGCATACCGAAGAGCCGAATCCTCGTTCATGGCCCGTCCACTAATTCCAAAAGCCAAAGAAATGCCAGCGATGATTGCCGCGGCGCTGCTCCCCAATCCGCTGGCGACCGGAATCGCGTTGTGAACCGCCAAGCTCACCGGAGGAAGTTCGAAATTTTCACCTGCAGCCGCGTGGTGCATCGCGCGGAGAATCAGGTTCTTTTCCGGATCGCGTGTTAGAAGAAGACTGCCTCGCGCTCCGCGGCTCCGCACGCGCGATTTCGCAGAGGAGTCAAATGGCAACACACGAGCGCGCACGGTTAGGTAAAGATCCAATGTGAGACCGAAACAGTCAAATCCCGCGCCGAGATTGGCCGTGGAAGCCGGAACTCGCGCTTCAATGGATGAATGGCGCTGAGGACTCATTGTGGACGGGCCGATGCGCTCGGGATCGAAATGCCGGGGATCAATTCTTTGCTCTCGGTACGCCGCCGCTCTTGTGGTTTCGCCGCTCGATGCTCGCCAAAATCGCGCTCTTATTCGCCGCAACCCGCTCGGGAGGATTCGCAAAAGCGCCTTTCATTGGCGACGAAGATCCAAGTGACAGTGTTCCGTTATGATACCGGTTCACGTAGTCCGGATCCTTCAGAATATGACCTGTGAGAACGGCCACAACGGATTCAGCGCGACCCATGTTTCCCGCCACGACCATTTTGCGGATGCCCGCGATAGTTGTCGCAGAAGCGGGTTCGCAGCCGATGCCGTCGCGGCCGATAATCGCCTTGGCGTCCGCTATTTCTTGCTCGCTCGCCGCAAGCACACGTCCGCCTGAGCGCAACACGCCGCGTAGACTTTTCTTCCAAGAAATCGGGGAGCCGATTTTGATCGCGGTTGCCAGCGTCTTCGGATCGGCCACCGGTACGATATCCGGCATCACCGACCCATCCCGCGCCACTCGATTCTTCTCCATCTCCGCAAACATGCGAGCCATGGGAGCAGAGCCTTCCGCTTGAATCACGTGAAGTTTGGGCAAGCGATCGATCAACCCAAGCTGCCGCAACTCGTCAAACCCTTTGGCCAAAGCCGAACTATTTCCCATGTTCCCGCCCGGCGCCACGACATGGTCCGGCAATTTCCACTCGCACTGCTGCAATAATTCGAAAGCAACAGTTTTCTGGCCCTCCACACGGAACGGATTAATCGAGTTGGCCAGATAAATGGACGCGTCGTCCGCGAGTTCTTGCACCAAACGCATGGCGTCATCGAAATTTCCATCAATCTCCAGAACCGCAGCTCCGTAATCCATGCTCTGCGCCAGTTTTGCGGAGGTGACTTGGCCCTGCGGCACTACGATGGCGCATTGCAATCCGGCCCGCGCGGCATAAGCAGCCAAACTCGCAGCCGTATTCCCGGTGCTGGCGCAAACCACTGTGCGAGCTCCGAGAAGAGCAGCATGCGTTACGGCAGTAGTCATGCCCGCATCTTTGAAAGAGCCGGTTGGATTGCAGCCGAGGTGCTTCACCTGCAAACTCCGAAGGCCGCAATACTCCGCGGACCGAGGCGCATCGTAGAGCGGCGTCTTGCCTTCAAAAAGGCTCACCACCGGTACATCAAAATCGAATGGCAACAACTCGCGATAGCGCCAGACGCCGCTGCGGTCACGTGGATCGTTAGAGCCGGCGCGGTCGGTCCATTGCTTGCGCAACACGTTCGCATCGCCACACGATTCTAGGCGACACTGAATTTCAAGCGGCCCTCCGCACCGCGGACAAACATAAATTCGTTCGCGAATTCCGTACGCCGAATTGCATTCAGGAATAATGCATCGCTGAACCGCATTTGCCGAACGCGCCTCTGTTGCACGTTCGCTCATGTCGCAGCAATGCCTTGTGGCGCAGGATTGCTGCTGTGGCGCTCCGCAAGTCCCAGACCAAATTCCCGGTGAGCCGCTTCGAGAGCCGATTTCATGTCCTTGCGCGCAACCACAAACGAAATGTTTGACTCCGAGGAACCTTGCGCAATAGCGATGATATTCACGTTCTCGCGGCCCAGCGCGCTGAACGTGCGTCCGGCCACGCCCGGACTTCCGCGCATGTTTTGTCCCACTACAGCAACGATAGCGATCTCCCGATCCAAGGTAATATGCTCGACCGCCTGGTCTACCAAATCCTGCGAAAATTCGTCGCGCAGCGCTTGCACCGTGCGGTTCGTGTCCGCCGAAGAAACAATGAAGCAAATATCGTTCTGCGATGAGGATTGAGAAATCAGCAGAACGTTAGCCCGCACGGCCGCCGTGGTGGAGAACGTGCGCCCCACAACATCCGGCACGCCTACAATTCCTGGCCCGCCGAGGCTAATCAGCGCAACGTCGCTCATGGCCGTGAGGGCCTTCACGCCAAAGCCATCACTTCCGCCTTCGGGAGTTATTTTCGTTCCGAGGTTCTCAGTACGAAAACTGTTGCGAATCCAAACGGGGATGCCCGCCTCCGTCACTGCGCGAAGAGTCTTCGGGTGCAGCACTTTCGCTCCAAAGTAAGCCAGCTCGGCAGCTTCGCGATAGGAAATCTCAGGAATCGTGCGAGCCTCGGGCACCAGCCGCGGGTCCGCAGTCAACACGCCGTCGACATCAGTCCATATGATCACTTCGTCTGCTTTTAGCGCGGCGCCCAAAATTGTGGCGGAATAATCAGATCCTCCGCGGCCAAGTGTTGTTAGCACTCCATCCGCAGTGGAGCCGATGAATCCCGTGATGACGGGAACAACTTCTTTCTGCAAGAGTGGCCGCAGAAGAGCTTCCGAGCGTTCGCGCGTTTGTTCCGCCAGGGGTTCGGCGCTGCCGTGGTGCGAATCAGTGACGATCAAATCGGTGGCCTCGATCGACCGAGTGCTTACTCCAAGCTCGGCCAATGCTCCGGCAACAAGCGGCGCGGAAAGACGCTCTCCAATACTTGAGATCGAGTCCAGAGTACGCGGCGTCAGCTCGCGGAGCAGCGCAGTTCCTTCGCAAAGGCGCTGCGCTTCTGCGAGAACATCAGATATCTTACGAGAAATACTGTCGCGCTTTTCGCGTGAGTGAACCAGAGCATCAAGGGCCGTCACGTGCTGCTCGCGCAAGGCATCGGCAAGCGTCTGCCCGGCGTCCCGGTCGCCGGTCTCCGCCTTCACAGCGGACGCAATCAGCTTGTTTGTGACGCCGCTCATGGCGGAGACGACCGCCACGACACAACCTTTACGCGAAGCAGCCGCAAGAATTTCTGCCGCACGGCTGATGCAAGCGGCATCGCCAACAGAAGTGCCTCCGAACTTCATCACCGCAAGAAATCTCTTCATTTCAAGTCGCCCTGCGTTCAACTCACGGAAGTAGCCCTTCGCAGCGAGTCGCTTCGCATGCGGGCTAGTCTAGGGAAACATCGATTTTGCTAATAATTATGCGCAAATGTCGCACCCACAACCACTCTTTATTTCGAGGTTCCATTGAGGCGTTTGCGGCTAAGTCGCGCCCGACTCAGGCAGTCCGACGCGAGATCAAAGAAATGAAAGCAGCGGCCGCTCGCGGCAGCGTTCGATCCCGCCGGTAGATCAGGCCCAGTTCTCGCCAGAGGTCAACATCGGCAATAGGAATTAATTTTACTTCGCCCACGCGAGCTTCCTCACGCGCGAATGTCTCACTGATCAGCGACACTCCCAGATTGGCGGCCACAAAAGCTTTGATCATCCCCACACTTGCCAATTCCATGGTCACATGGATCTGCGAGCGGTAAGGACGAAAGAGCTTGTCCAGCATTTGGCGAGTGAACCCAGTCTTTGGAAAGATGAGCGGCTGTTCAACAATTTCGCTGGTGCGAACCACCTTCTTCTTAGCCAGAGGACTTTGCGGACTAACCATCAGCACTAATCTGTCCCGAAAAATCGAGTGAGTCTTCAGGCTCGGCGATTTTATCGGCAGCGTAACAATTCCCACGTCCAGCGTTCCGTCTTCCACTTTCTCCAATACTTTGTTACTGAAATTGCGGTAAATGTTGATCTGCACGTCGGAATAGAGCCGATGATATTCCGCAAACACTTCGGGAAGAACGTATAAGCACGTCGCTTCGTTTGCGCCAATCAACAGAGTTCCACGAGGCGTATTGGCCTGGTCGGCCACTGCTCGGAGAGATTCATTGCGCATGGTGAGAAGTTTTTCGGCGTACTCCAGGAGGGCATCTCCGGCAGCCGTCAAACGCACTTTTTTTCCAAAACGGTCGAACAACTTTGCTCCGTATTCGAGTTCTAGCTGTCGAATCTGAGCGCTGACGGCTGGTTGCGAAAGGAAAAGCTTTTTTCCTGCGCGCGAGAAATTGGCAGATTTTGCAACTTCGAGGAAAGTTGTAAGTTGGTCAAAGTCCATGGGAGTCGGGTGCCGCGATTATACATTTGAACCGTTCCGTTTACTGGAATCTCAAAAGATCAGCCCCGCCAACGGAAATGTATCTATCGATCTCTTGCTACTGGATCCCACGCGTTTACCGCAAGCATCATGCAACACGCGAAGTTCACTGGCGTCAAAGCGTAACACTCGAGTTAACAGCCGGGTATAGGCAAAATTGTGATGCATCCTATCCATTTTCACGATTGTACTTCCAGGCGCATGAGGGTTTGTAATGGATCATGGGAAATGTGCGCTTTGTCGGCCATCCGGATCACGACGCCTGCGGTGTGGGCTTCGTCGCTCAATTGGGCAGCCTCGGCTCGCGCGACGTCATCGAACGCGCTCTCACCGCGCTAATTCGCTTGACCCATCGCGGCGGCGTGGATGCTGACGGTTCGAGCGGCGACGGCGCCGGTTTGCTGCTTCCCATCCCAAAAGAGTTTTTCCGCGCCCGCGCGAGAGAAGAGCGCATCGATCTGCCGGTGGACTTTGGCCTTGGCATGGCGTTTCTCCCGTCGGGTCGCGAAAACGAATCGCGCGCTGAAGTCGAAAGGATTTCCGCCCTTTGTGGTATCCGATGTTGCGGCTGGCGAAAAGTTCCTCTGGACGCTTCGATCCTGGGGCCGTCCGCTGCTGCCACTCTTCCAGCGATTGAGCAGGTTTTTTTTGCCTCCAACAAAAGCGGCGACGCTTTCGAACGCCAGCTTTTTTTTCTACGCAAGCGAATCGAAGCCGAAGGCGCTCATGGTATCTATTTTTGTTCGCTCTCCTCCCGCTCGGTAGTTTACAAAGGACTGCTTGCCCCCTGGCAAGTCGCCGAATTTTATCCCGACATCGCCCACCCTCGATTCCAGGCGTGCTTTGCCGTTTTTCACCAGCGCTATTCCACAAATACTCGGCCCACCTGGTCTTTGGCGCAGCCGTTCCGTTTCCTTGCGCACAATGGTGAAATCAATACCATCGGTGCAAACCGCCGCTGGATGCGCACGCGAGAAAAATCGATCCTACGGGAAATGGACGCACCAGAATGGTGCCGCCTTCTCGAATCCGGCGTCAGCGACTCCGCCAGTTTCGACAACGCTCTCGAACTCCACCTGCATCGCGAGTACAGCCTCGCTGCCGCCATGCTTCGTCTTGTTCCACCAGCGTGGGTAGCCGATCCCGACGTCAGTCCCGCCCTGAAACTTTTTCTGCGGACGCAAGCTTGCGAACAGGAACCGTGGGACGGCCCCGCCGCTCTGGTTTTCAGCGACGGTCGCTATGTCGGCGCGAAACTCGATCGCAATGGTCTGCGCCCGCTTCGTTACACCGTCACGTCCGATGGATTGGTCATCGCCGGCTCCGAAGTGGGGCTTTCTGATTTTGATGAGAAGCACATTGACGAGCGCATGCGCCTGGGCCCCGGAGAAATGATCGTCGTCGATCCTGTGGAAGGCCTCGTCTTGCGAGGCAATGATGTCGCTAAAATGCTCGCCGTCGGTTACGGAAGGGAGAACTGGCGTCCAGCCCGCAAGATCGAACCATCGCCAGAATTTTCTGGCCCGTCAACGGAAAATCCAAAGCGCGTCGCCGCCGCTCTCGGCTGGAGTGAAGATCAGCACCGCATGCTATTTCAATCACTCGGCATGGAAGGGAAAGAAGCGATTTGGAGCATGGGTGACGACGCTCCCCCAGCTTTCATTTCTTCCGCTCGTCGTCCATTGTGGGATTACTGCAAGCAGCGTTTCGCTCAGGTCACCAATCCGCCCATCGATCCGCTGCGCGAAGCCCATGTCATGTCTCTCGACGTGCATTTGGGCAAGACGCTGTTCATCGAGTCGCCTCTTCTCGACTTCTGCCAAATCGAAAAGATTCGCTCGCACATCGACGGTTCCGTGCGCACACTCGATTTCACGTTTGAATCAGCCGCGAGTGCGGAAGGCGCACTCGCCGCGTTAGATCGCCTTCGCACCGAGGCTCACGCCGCAACATCTGAGCCCACGCGGCCTAAGCTGATTATCCTGAGCGATCGCAAAGCCAGCGCTGAGCGTGCCGCTCTCCCCGCGATGCTCGCTGTCGCGGCCGTTTGGAAAGCTCTAGTCGAATCCGACGCTTTCGAGATTGGTCTGATTGTCGAAACCGGTCAAGTGGTCGAGACGCATCACTTGGCTATGCTCATTGCTGTCGGCGCCAGTGCCGTTTTCCCCTATCTCGCGCTCGAAATGTCCGAACAATTAAAGCCGGGCGGCGCCGCGCGCTATCGCAACGGAGTGGAAGCCGGGCTGAGCAAAGTAATAGCGCGCATGGGCATCTCTACGATCGCGAGTTACCGAAACAGCCACCTCTTCGAAACAGTGGGTCTGGATGAAGACATTGTCGACGCGTTTTTCGAAGACGCTAATGCAGTCCTCGGCGGCAAGAATCTCGCTCACATCTTGCGCGACAGCCTCGACCGTCATGTAGCAGCGTTCAAGGCCGACTCGCCTGAAATGCGCGACGAGGGCCTTTATCGTTTCCGCCAGCTCGGCGAGCAGCACGCCAGTTCACCGGATCTCGTGCGTCGCATGCACAAATACATTCAGTCACCCACACCGGAAAGGTATCGAGCATTCGCCGAGCTCGCCGAAACACGCGAGCCGGTTGCCACGCGTGACTTGATTGCGATTTCTCCCGGCAACCATCCAATTTCGTTGGACGAAGTCGAACCGGACGCCGCAATTCTTTCGCGCTTCAGCACCCAGGCGATGTCCCTCGGCGCCCTCGGCCCTGAAGCCGTACGGACCCTTGCGATCGCAATGAATCGTTTGGGCGGACGCAGCAATACAGGCGAAGGCGGCGAAGATAGCGATGTCTATCGATTCGAGCCCGAGGCGCGCAACCGGGTGAAACAAGTTGCCTCCGCGCGCTTTGGTGTTACCGCGGAATATCTCGTCCGTGCCGAAGAGCTCGAAATCAAAATGGCGCAAGGTTCCAAACCCGGCGAAGGCGGCCAGCTTCCTGCGGCGAAAGTCACACCCTTCATCGCTCGCATACGCCACGCGGTGCCGGGCATGTCTTTGATTTCGCCGCCGCCGCATCACGACATTTACAGCATCGAAGACCTGGCGCAGCTCATTTACGATTTGCGCGCCGTGAATCCCAGCGCTCGCATCGGCGTGAAACTTGTTTCTGGCGCTGGCGTGGGAATTATTGCCGCCGGTGTCGCCAAAGCTGGCGCGGATGTGATCACCATCTCGGGTTTCGACGGGGGAACCGGTGCCTCGCCACTTACTTCCATCAAAAACACAGGTTTGCCCTGGGAACTTGGATTGCGAGAAGCGCACAAAGCGCTTTTGCTCACAGGTTTTCGCGGGCGTGTGCGCTTGCGCGCAGACGGCGGCCTAAAATTCGGACGCGACGTGATTATCGCCGCTCTTCTTGGCGCCGACGAGTTCGGCTTCGGCACCGCTGCGCTCCTCTCGATTGGCTGCGTGATGGCCCGACAATGTCACCTGAATACTTGCCCGGCGGGCATCGCCACCCAGGACGAAAAATATCGCGCCCGCTTTACCGGAAAACCGGAGATGGCCATGGCCTATTTCCATGCTGTTGCCGCCGAGGTTCGAGAACGCCTCAGCCGGCTCGGTGTTCGTTCACTGGACGAAATCATTGGCGAAGCGCACAGGTTGAAACCGCGCAAGAAACAGGCCAGCGAAACTTTTACCGAACTTCTGGCTCCCATAGCCAGCCCCACTAAGCAATCTAAGGGCATGCTCGTGGAGGACCAGGGAATTCACCACGAGCTCGCTCGTGCGATGGAGCACGGCGATACAAGATCCGGCAAGGCACTCAACTTCATCATCGCCAACTCGGACCGCAGTGTCGGCGCGCACCTGAGCGGACAAATCCTTCGTCGCACTGGATACCTGGGGCTCGGCAACGAGACAATCCAGTTCGAATTTCACGGTGCTGCGGGACAAAGTTTCGGCGCATTCCTGATTCGCGGCCTCAGCTTCCGGCTCACGGGCGAAGCCAACGATTATGTCGGTAAAAGTTTAAGCGGCGGCACCATCGCCATCACGGCAGGGCCCGATGCTTCGCAACGCGGAGACGTTCTCGCCGGTAACACCCTTCTTTACGGCGCAACCAGTGGCGAACTCTACATCGCCGGACGTGCCGGAGAGCGCTTCGCCGTCCGGAACAGCGGCGCTCTTGCTGTTGTGGAAGGCGTAGGTCAACACGGATCGGAGTACATGACCGCCGGAATCGTAATTCTGCTCGGCCGCGCCGGAATTAACCTGGGATCGGGGATGACCGGCGGCTTGCTCTACGCGCTCGGCAAATCGCTCGCCGCTACCGACTACAATTCTGAATTCGTCCGCCGCGTGGAAATCGAAGAGCCCGAACGCATGTGGCTGCGCCAGGCCCTCCTAGAACATCTGCGCCTTACAGATAGTCCGATAGCTCGTCGGCTTCTGAGATCTTCGTCGCCATCCTTCGGATTAGTTCGTCTCGAGCCCGTCAGCCGCCCATGCACTATTGAGCAAACCTGGGAGCCGATCCTGTCGCGCTGGCGAAAACGCGACACCCGAACCATCGCCGTGCCCGTTGGGCGTCGCGCCACCGGCGCCCGGTCCGCCGGCCCTGTCATTCAGTAGCACAGCGCAACCTAGCGGTCCGTCACTTTCGTGCTGCACGATCGAGCCAGCCGCATGGCCGCATAAGATCAAAGACGCTCTGCATGAAGTCCTCGATAAGCTCATGGAATTTGCAGTGGCCTTGGTAAAGTGCGATTCCTGTTTTGTGTACGTGAAGGAAGACCAGGAATTGGTCCTGCGCGCGCGGTGACCCCCGTCACACACGTCCAATGACTTCCTCGATGCAATCACTTTCCGACGCATCTCAGAAATCACGTAAAATATAGAGGGAGGGTTTTGTGACCGACTTATTGATTGCTATGTTCGATGAATTCTTTCTCTTAAATTGCGGATCCGCGATCCAGCCCATTCTCCGGCCCCTCACCGCATGAAGTCTTCCAGCAACCTGCATGCAAAAACAGCCCTGCTGATCCTGATGATGGTCACGTTCGGCCCTCTCGGTAACGCCCTTCTCGGCAAAGGCATGAAGCGCATCGGCCCGATTACGATTCGTGCGCTCCCTGATCTTTTTCACATCCTCTATCAAGTCTTCACGTCAGGCGTGATCTGGCTCGGTATGCTTTCTCTGCTGATGTTTCTTCTCTCCTACATGCTGGTCTTGTCCTGGGCGGACTATAGCTACGTGCAGCCCTCCTCTTCCTTCGCCTACGGCGTTATAGCTTTATGGGGACATTTTCTGCTGCACGAAACCATCACACCAATTCGCTGGATCGGTGTGCTGACCATCTGCGCCGGAGTCTTTGTTGTCGGTTACACACACCCTCGCACTACAGAGCACAACTAATGTTTTGGGAAATCACACTTTTATTGTTGATCGTCATCGCCGGAACGTCGGGCGAACTCTGCATTTCTCGCGCTATGAAGACTGTTGGTGAAGTAAAAGATTTCCGCCCGGCCGCAGTCTTTCGCGTCATGGTCCGCGCGATACAAGTCGGATGGATATGGCTAGGCTTGCTCCTCTCAATCATCGCGTTCCTATCTCTACTGGGTGCGCTCTCGATTGCAAACGTAAGCTTCGTGGTGCCAGTTACGGCTATTAGCTATGCTGCAGGTACCCTTGGTGGAAAATTATTTTTGGGCGAGCGTGTTTCGCTACAGCGGTGGATCGGAGTGGCTCTGGTTTGCATCGGTGTGACGCTGGTCTTTATAGGCCGAAGCTAGGAATGGATGTTCTTCTGAAGTTTCGCCGCTCGCAAGTCCGTCTTAACCTCATTTTTCAACAGGCCGTGAGGACGCTGCCACAAGCATACCGTCGCGAATGTAATATTCTCCGTCCCGCCACTCAATGTTCTTGCGAAGTAAGCTGGCCAACCATATAAAGAATGCAAGGGCATCCCACAAGGGGATCAGGGAAATAACTTTCCGCAAGCCCGGCTGTTTCAGCCCGCGAATGCCGATGCTCCAGGCGATAGCGATCCGCAATCCGAGATAAATTCCGAAGTAAGCCAGCGCTAGTCCCCCCGAACGGTGAGCTACAATCGCTGCCAGCACCCAGGGCAGACCTTGCGTGAAAAGCAAACCGAAATGCGCGGAGCGACGCATGTGCTTCATCACCACCATCCAGCGCATGCGTTTCGCCAAGAGTTCTTTGATGGAATGGCGCCCACCCAGCTTTTTAACGGTGTAGGGAAGAAGCTTTACTTCGTGCCCGTGCTCAGCAATGAGTCGGCCAATAAGCAGATCGTCGCCCGGCTGGTTTTCGATCGCTTGGAGCCCACCGAACTCTGCCAAGCGCTCGAGCGAAGTTCCGATGGTTGCCCCCAGAGCGAAATTGATTCCTTCCAATTGCCAACCAACCAAAAGTCCGGCATAAAAATCTGAAATCATTCCGATCGTTTGAAGATTCTCGGCAAGAGTCTGCGAATGCGCTGGCAAGTAGAAGCAAGTCACAGCTCCGACGTTGCGATCGGCGAGAGGAGCGACAACAATTCGCAAGTAATCGGGCGTCACACGAACATCGCTGTCGCACATAACCACTATTTCGTATTGGGCTTCTGCCACAAGGCGTCGCAACTTTGCGACTTTGTCATTTATCGCTCCCCTATTAGGCCCAGCCACAATTCGAATGCGACTCTGGGGAAAATCGCGAATGAGCTTTTCGAGAATCGGAATGACAGGTCGTCACTCTGCCCGACACAAAAGAGAATCTCGTACTCCGGGTAATCCTGATCACAAAAGCTGGCGAAGTTTTGATAAGCCTCGGGATCGAGCCCGCGAATAGGTTTCAGAATGCTTACCGGCGGAGTAAAGCCATTTCGCGGTAGCGCTTGCAAAAAAAACCGCCAGGAGCTGTACAGGGCCAGCAGGTAGTAGATGAATGGAGCAGCTACTGTAACTAGGAAAGTATCACGCGCTATGCCTTCAAACATCTATCGTCCGCCCCGTCGGGTGGCAGCATCTCGGAGCGCGAATCCCCACGCAAGATGTTGAGTTCACATCATTATACGATATGGCGGGCGCTCAAAACTCCGAATGGACTTCGAAATTTCGAGCCGGCGCGGTGACCATTTGCACTACGGCGGTGTAGTACTTCCCAATGGATGATTCGTGAAAAGATATTTGCCCCCACTTTCAGCCACGAGCGCAAGTTGTGAACTGCCCACTAAATCTTGCATTCGTCCAACAGCCGAGCCGGTTGCCAGCAGGTAGTAACGTTCCGGCTTGATCCACAGATTCTTGAAATCCGCGTCCCCAATAAAAACATCGGGCACCCCCGGGGCATACGCTCCATATTCAAGATTGTGGAACCTGCCATTCAGCAGAAGCGCGCTTCTATCGGTGTAGAAAAAGACAGATGAAAATGTGAAGTAGTGATGATTCACGATCAGCACACCATGGGGAGATTTCAGAAGCGCATTTGCCAACGGCCGCGAAGAAAAATAGGGATCAAAAACGACAAGCGCCAGGCGAGCTGCGTGAAAGAAGATCACCATCATCAAGGCTGCAGCGAGGAATGCGCGCTGCCCAGTCCACCGCAGTGTCCCCCACGACCCCACCAGAAACGCAATTCCCGCAATCAGTAATGGAGTTCGCAGATACGCGAACGAATCGAGAGTTAGATCTTCAATATGACCAAGTGACAGTGAATAAACCTCTGGATGGGTAGTAAGCGCGTTGGAAATATCGCCGGTCTCCGAAACGTGGCGAACATAGATGAGAATACAAATAACAGCTAACGCCGCCAATCCACTGATGGCGGAAAGCACTCGTGTTCCTCGGCGCACCCATAGCCCCTCCATGGCCATTGCAGAACCTAATAACAGAGCGAGCGCCGGGTAGCACGGCATCGAATAATATTCCTGCGTAGTGGAAAACGCGAGAAAGACCAGCACGAATCCTACCCAGCAAATTGCCAGCAATCTGGTTCGCCCTGCGCGGTCGATAGGCTCGAACGAAAGTTTCGCGACCGGTGGGAAGTAAACGCTCCAGGGAAACAGCCAGACAAAGTGCAACAGCCAAAAGTAAACATGTGGGACCGTATTGTAATCACGCGGATAACGTAAATTCAGAAAACGGAGAAGCTGCTCGTTGATGAAGAAGAACCAGAAAAAGCCGTGGTACTGTCCTGGTCCGCCGTGCATTGTAAAGTCAAAGTAGGGAGGGTTTCGCAAGGTGGCCAGCACGTACCAGGGAGCCGCAATCAGAATAACGATGAGCGCTCCGCTAACCGCGTGCAGACGTTTCCAAGTCTTAGGAGAAAACAATTGGTGCGTAAGAAAAAGATAAATCAGCCCGGCCGCGACTGGAAAAACAATCGCTATCAAACTCTTAAATAACAGACCTGTTCCCAGACTGGCCGCCAGAATGAAAGCCCACCTGCGCGGATGAGGTTCCTCGTCATCAATGACGCGCAAAAACGCCCACATCGCCAAAGCAATCGTGAACGTGAGCATCACATCTGAAATCAGAATTCTTGTGAACAAAAAGATTCCCACACACGTGGCCATGCTTAAGCCAGCATAAAAACCCGCTCTCCTCCCGAATGCCCATATGCCGAAAGCGCACGTCAACAAGGCCAGCCCAATCGCAAACACCGCCACCGGAATCCGCGCAGACCAGTCGTGCACACCGAAGATTTTATAGGAACCGGCAATCAGCCAATAAATCAGAGGGGGTTTCTCGAGATCGATAACACCGTCTAGACGCGCCGTTACCCAGTCACCGGAAGTCAGCATGTTCCGAGCTATTTGGCCGTTCACCGCGTCCACGTCATCCATGAGTGATGGCGGCGAAATGATGCAACCCAAATAAATTGCACCGGCAAAGAGCAGGACGGCCAAATAGACATAACCGTTCTTTTGGGAACGAGTTAACCCCTTGCTGAGCGTGGTGGATGCTCCAGCTAGGGAATCACGGCTGAACGAGGGACTCTGCGTGTCCGATATCTGTGGCATCAAAACTTACTACGCACGACCCGCCTTGCTCGGCTCTGGTTGGAGCACGCTTGTTTTTTTCGTTCCGATACGTTGGCGGTTTCAAACTGCGCTTCGGATGCCGGAGCTCTGAAAGGAACGGTCTGTGCACGGCGAACATCGTTATGAGGATGCCGCCAGTTCACGCGCGGCCGTATAAGTGATACAGCTACGCGGTCGCGGTACTTCATCGCAATGTTCATAAGCGAATCTATCAGCGAATGAGAAAGGAAATGCGGTTCCAAACCAAGATCGAGAAGTTTGGAATGTTTCGCGTTGTAATAATGCTCTTCCGCTTCCACTCTTGGATCCGGCAAATGATTGCTCTCGACTGTCACGCCTAGCTTTTTTGCCGCCACTTTCACCACTTGCGCAGTTTCTAGAACCGAAAATTGTTCCGTGAATTGGTTGAATACGCGGAACTCTCTGCGAGCAGCTGGATTCTGGCAGGCGATCTCGATACAGCGCACGGTGTCCCGAATATCCAGAAAACCGCGCGTCTGCTCGCCCTTACATCCACAATAACCGTCTCCGCCGAGCACGGCGATCTTCATTATCCCCCCAGGATTTCGTTCCGTAATGCGGCCGCTATGGTTCCATTCCAGCTTTATCGTCGTAGTGAACCCTAATGTCAAGGTTTTCTGAAAGATCGCCAGGAAAATCTCTCAGCAATTTCTTGCTCTTCGGGCATCCTAGATATTTTCGCGTGCATCCGGCTCCAATATATTTTGAACTGTCAGAATTCACAGACCCCGCTATTTGAGAGTGCAATTTGAACCTTCCTGATTGTCACTTTTGACACTTTGCTGGGCGCTTCGTTAGGAGCAAGCTGTCCTTGTTATGGGCGATTCTGTCTTATATCGTGATTAATTCAAATTGGTGGTCGCGAAAGTGGTGTTGAAAACGCGGCACAAACAAAAGCTTGATGGAAGCGGCGGGCTATCCACAACACACAGATTCTTGTGATTCCCGGCGAAAGAATGCTAGCGTCAACCGTGCTTGCAGACGCCGCAATTCGCGAAGCGAAATCGCAACGATTTCGAGGGCGACCGCCCTGTTTTCGTTCCCTTATTTTCCGGATACTAACGTCTCAGGCTCGCCGAATTGCCGTTTTGGGAAAGAGCGCTTTCACTAACGCAGTTAGACTCGCTTCCACTAGTTCTGGCACGGATTTTTATAAAGTGGTTGTAGCACTCCTAACCGGTTCCGGCCAACAAACAGAATTCGACGTAACGTACTCAAAACAAGCGCGCGGGAATTTTCTAACCGGGGCCAGAACAGCATTTAGGGTTTTCCAAAAACTGACAAAATCATGCCCCTCGACTCGCCAATCGCGGCGCAATCCCAGAAATCCATCCGTCGGTCACAGGAGCCCATGCTACCTCGGAACCTAGCGTACTTCTCGCCGAGTCGTATTGCAGCTGCCATGGTGTTCGCACTTATCTTGTTGTGGGCCGGAAGTCCATTTGTCTCGGCCGCGCAGCAAGACATGCAAGACATGCCCGGAATGGACATGCAGCACGATCAGGAAGAACTAACTCTCGCGCGAAAGGCCAAGCTTGCCGCCGACAAACGCGAGAGCGAATTCAACCATCATCTCGCGGGCTTCCTGCTGATTCTTGCCGGAGCTTTCCTCTTCGCGCAGGACAAACTAGCAACAAGATGGCCCTGGGCCCGCTATGTTTGGCCAGCTTGTTTTCTAACCGCAGGCTTTTACTTGCTGATCTTTAGCGATACGGAAATCTGGCCCATAGGCCACAAACCTTTCTGGATCGCCATGAGCGACCCCGAAGACCAGCAACATAAAGTATTCGCCATAATCCTTCTCTCAATAGGTGTCATAGAACTTCAAAGGGCGCGCGGTCGCCTCCAGAACGCGTGGGCCGCCTGGGTGTTTCCAATCACCGGCATGATCGGTGCCATCATGCTGCTGTTCCATCACCACCAGGCCGGTATGCATGGCCCTGATCACATGGCGGTAATGTACCGAATTCAAAAGGAGCACCGAGGTTTCGCGCTTGCCGGCGGGGGAATCGCCTTGGCAAGAGGCCTTTCCGAGATTCACTGGACCTGGCGCGAACTCTTCAAAAAACTCTGGCCGCTGCTGCTCATCGTGCTCGGCATCCTGCTGATGCTTTACACCGAATAATCTAAAGAAACTAAACGCGACGGGGCCTTTCTTGCAAGTCTCGTAGTTGCAGTAATTTGCGAATGCATCCAAGATTCCGATTTGTGCGTCCTATCTATGGGAGCGAAATGCTCTGAAGAAGCTCGCGCGACACAGACGTGCACCGCGCCAGTTGAAATTCTCGGTTTCTGAGAGAAGGGATCGGACAATGCGAAACGAAAAGATGGAAAAAAAATTCACCACAAAATATTCCATAGGCTTGGGAGTAATGTTTGCTCTGCTGATTGGCCTGATCTTTGGACCAACGGCCTCCGCAAACGACGCGGACTCCTCAAATCAAGTACCGGTGCACATGGTTGTGACCGTAAAAGCGCGGCACGGCGACCAGGTTCCGGTAGTGGCCGCCAACGACGTAAAAGTTTTTCAGCGCGATAAGCAGGATATGGTCACCAGCTGGACGCCATTTCAAGGGGACCGCGCCGGACTGCAGCTGTTCATTTTGATTGACGATACCTTGCGAGACAGCGTCTCCTTGCAGTTCAAGTCCATCGAGAAATTTATCGACGAACAACCTGCCAGCACCTCCATCGGCATTGGCTATATGCGAAACGGCATGGTCGTTACGGCCCAGGCTTTGACGCCGGATCGTGACTTGGCCAAAAAAGCGCTTCGCTTGCCGCTGGGCGCTACGGTCGGATACACGAGTCCCTACTTGGCCCTGTCTGACCTGATGAAGAAATGGCCGGAGACGAAAGATCGCCGCGAAATTTTGATGATCACCAGCGGAATCGATCCTCTTGGCGGCGGATTTTCGAACGATCCGTACAACAACCCATACCTTGATGCTGCTGCCAATCAGGCGCAACGAGGCGGCTTCATCGTCTATTCGATTTACACGAGCGGAGCAGGCGTTGGCGGGCGTGGCCGAGGTTTTCGGACCGCATTTCAGCAGGCGGGGCTAGACCTGATTTCTCAGAAGACCGGCGGAGAAACCTACTATCTCGGTTTCGGTTCTCCAGTGGACTTTACTCCGTATTTGGACGATGTGACCAACTGCCTGAAGCATCAATATGAACTCGTCTTTCTCGCCAAGGGCGCAAAGAAACCAACTCTGGAGCCGGTGAAGGTAAAAACTGAAATGCCGAAGATAGGCCTCATCACTGCCACCGATGGCTACGTGGGAACCGGAATCTGAACGCGACCCGCGAATCAGCCTTGGCAGGGAATTGGCTGGAGGTAAATGCGCAAGCGGCGTTACCTCCAGCCAATCAGATCTTAACGAGAGAAGAATCTCCGGCTTAGTCGGAATTAGCAAATCGCACATCAAACAGATCAAGGGACAGCATCATTAGATCGTTGTGATTGTAGAGGTTGAGCGGCGCCGCTCGTTCCAGTGCGCGTATGCGCTGGGAAATCATACCTGCTTCTGACGGCATGTTTGAGTTGGCGGTGGAATAGCTTGGGAGGGGGGTGTTAGAAGAACGGTTTCAATTTTTCCGCAGATATCGCCACGTAGGTGAAACAATTCGAGACTGCATCATCCGTCAAGTAGACGATTTACGCCTCTCGGGTTGCGTACGTGAGTTTGCCGCTATGTTCCGCTTTCAAAAACTTCTCAGCTTACTTCGAAGATTCTATGCCAGGAATCCACTGGATGGCATTCTCGTGAAATATTTCGCGAAGTACCGGCTGGGGCAAGGCCAGACCTTGGATTTGGCGGCCGTGATACTGCCAAGTATCATTCGTGGCGAGAAACTTCCAATCTCTTGCATAGGTCTCTCGCCAATCCTTCAGAGCGTCCGCCGCGGATTCATCGTTTAGGAATTCCAGGTCGGTACCGTAGAGCACTCGCGTGTGGTATTTGATCAGAAAATTCCGCACTTTTTCTCGCGGCTGTATCATCAGGTATTCCATTCGCGCTGCGGTATCAACGGCAAAATTCGGATAACGGTCAAAGCGCTTCGCAATTTCATCCACATCCGTTTCCATGCTTCCCAGATGCGCTCCGATCACGCGAAGTTTCGGATTTTCGGCCAGCAGGTGATCGCGCGCCGCCAGGATCACTTCCTTGCGCGGGTGGTCTGGATGCAAAAACATATACCACTGCGGATTTTCTTTGTAGTAGTCATAATCCGGACTATCCGGATTTGGCGGTTGCCAGCATGAAGAAGGCTCGGCAACGTGGGCGACAAGCGTTTTGTTAGCTTTCGCGATTGCTCGATAGATCGGCTCAAATGCCGGATCGTCAGGCATCACGTAACGCCCGTTCTGCGTTTTCAGCTGCATACCGATGTTCTTCCAAATTTTCACCGCGACCGCGCCTTCCGCAAATTCTTGCCGAAGTCGTTCGACTGTCTTCTGCGCGAAATCTTTTTCGGGGAAAGAGAACGGATCAAAAGTAACGCACAATCGTGCGTGGTTCCGGCTAGCCCGCACGAATGCCTTTGCTCGCGCTGTTTCCACATCTAACGGAGCATAAATGCCGTGCGTATCGGCCACGCAAATATCGAGGATGTGCAATTGCAGGTAAGCCATCAAATCAGTAATTTCAGGATCGCTCTTGAACGCGTGAACATGCGTATCGATCGGGTCGAGCGCAGCGAAAGCTCGCAACATCTCAGCTTGGTTATCCGCGCCATGAAGCTCTCGGCCTGCTGCGGATGAGCCAGTGAAACAAAACGAATGCAGACACATCGCCCCAGTTGCAGCCAAGCCGCTGATTAGTATAAATAACAGCAGCTTTTTCGGGTTTAGTGGCATTTTCCTTGGCTAGTAGTCAATGGATTTCGCGCGTCTGCTACGCGCGCTAACGCACCGTCAAAAAGAATGGAACTTTGTAACCTTCGGAGATGAATAAAGCAAGTGGCAGCTACGTGGGGAGAAGTCCGTCCAGCCGGAAACTTTTCAATATTATTGCCATTTTAGAAAAACACATGATTAGTCAACCAGGTAAGAAGCGCAGCTCGGCGAGGGTTTGGCTCCCAATCCTAATAGTTTCGCTACTGCTAATCGATCTTCCTCTCCGAAGCCAACAAGGCCCAACTATCTCCGTCGACGTAAAAATGGTCAGCTTGCTGGCCACCGTCCGTGACAAACACGGACACATCGTGAATCACTTAACGAAAGACGATTTTGTGTTGGAGCAAGACGGTCATCCGCAAACCATCACTTATTTCGCACGAGACTCGGATCTCCCGCTCACACTCGGTCTCCTCGTTGACACCAGCATGAGCCAACGGCGTCTGCTCGATCAGGAGCGTGACGCCAGTCACGCGTTTCTGGATCACGTGTTGCGCGTGGACAAAGACAAAGCCTTCATCATTCATTTTGACTACGAAGTAGAGCTTCTCCAGGACCTAACTTCTTCTCGCCCGAAGTTAGAAGCGGCTCTCGACCAAATCGGCGCTCCGGAGTTTTCGAATTCCTCAGACAGTAGTTCGGGAGGGGACGGAGGCGGCGGCCATGGCTCACACGGGCATGGCGGAGGTGGCACGTTGCTTTACGACGCTATATATCTTGCGTCGAATGAAATTACGAAAAAGGAGCAAGGCCGCAAGGCTCTCATCGTTCTTACAGACGGAGTTGATCGCGGCAGCAAAGAGAGCTTGCGAGATTGCATAGAATCGGCGGAGCGTGCAGACACTCTCGTTTATTCCATTCTATTCGCCGATAAAGAAGGGTACGGAAACCACGGAGGCTACGGCGGTGGCCACACGGGCGGAATGGGCGGAGGGGGCGGCGGCCACCATCGATACCCCGAAGAATCGCGTCCCGACGGTAAGAAAATTCTCGAACAGATCTCCAGGGAAACTGGCGGCCGCTTCTTCGAGGTTTCAAAGAAAGAGCCCATTGATCAAATTTACACCGAAATTGACGAGGAACTGCGCAACCAATACGCGCTAGGCTACACACCGGACAAGCCGGATGCTACTCGCGGATACCACAAGATCCATCTAGTCACGAAACAGAAGGACTTGGCAGTCCAAACCAGGGAAGGATACTACGCGGCGCGCTGATGGGCAGCCTTCGTTGCGATCTTAGTTTGCCCATCCATTCTGCGCGAACGAAAATTCGTTATCCCGGCTTCCTGAGTTCATTTACTAGCTTTCTGGCTTCTCGCATTCTTTCTTTGTAGTACGTCGGGCCTATCACGACTTCTTTATCCCCCAGCTGCACGTGTTCCTTGATACCTTCTTTTGACAAATACAAAGCCAACGCTATGTAGGTCTTAATTTCCTTTTCCAGGAACTGAACCGCTAGGCGTTTGGACTCGTCCATTTTTTCACCTCGCACTGCCGCTCATGCCCAGGTTTAGAGCTTCAACCAATATTTGAAAGCAATCCGCCGTTGTATCGCTGCACTGCCGGGGCGACTCGACCCATTTGCGGGTCTGTCGCCCCCAACTAGTTTGAAATAAGGCTTAGATTACGACGCTAATTCCAACGTGCACGCCGGGATAGTACGGGTTGCACAGATAATATTCGCCATCGATGTAGTCGACGTAAACGTTATCGGTGTAATACCAGCCTTCGGGCCATGGATTTTCGAATCCAAACCAAAAGCCGCCGTATTGGAAGCGCGAAAACCCGCCGACCATCACCGGTTCGTTGATTACGAATACGTGTTCTGCGCCAAAATTGGTGCGGAATCGATCATCAGGTATGCGACCGCTGCCTCTGGCGCTGAGCCGCAATGCCGGCGCCGAACGTTGCCTCTGCTGCGCTTCGGCGCTTCGCTGAGGTTGACCATGCTGACCGCCGTTATTGCCGCGTTCCTGCTGATTTTCAGACTTAGCCTGCTCTTGCTTCGCCGGCTTAGCCTGGTTTTCTTGCTTTACTGATTTAGCTGTTGGCTGTTGTTTCTCGGAGTTAGCCTGCTCTTGCTTCGCTGGCTTGGCTTGGTTCTCTTGTTTTGCTGGTTTGGCCGCTGGTTGTTGCTTTTCGGACTTGGCCTGCTCTTGCTGTTTTGCTGGCTTGGGCTGTGCCTCTTGCTGCTTTGCAGGTTTTGCTTGCTCCTGCTTTGCCGGTTTCGCCGCTTCCTGTTTAGCTGGCTTTGCCGCTTCCTGGTGCTCTGCGGGCTTCGCAGCTTCTTCGTGGTGCTCCTCCTGCGCGAAAGCTGGAATTGTGGCTCCCAGCAGCAAGAACATGGCGGTTGTGCTAATGACTCCGAGTACTTTCATGAATGTTGCCTCCATTACCGAGAATTCATGCACATGGCCTTTTCGCCATGCGCGGTTTGTCACCTGCTCCGAACGAGAACAATGAGACACATCCGGGCCTGTCTTAAGCTTGCCGGCTGTTTCATCCGTAGGCTTACATCGTAGAAGCTGCTGCGAGGGGTATCTGTTCAATTGTGCACACATTTCCATCCTACTTGTGGATTTGCGGGCGCATGCTACGATACTGGCTGGAGAAAAGTGACCGCCTTGTCAAAGAAGGCCTCCAAACGTCCGAAAGCCAATCCCAAGCCCGCCTTCAACGCCCAGGATTTCCTTGATTCGGCAGGCGTAGCGCGTAGGGTTACGGAGTTTAGGAAAAAACAAGCGATCTTTTCGCAGGGCGATTCTGCCAAAAACGTCCTCTATATTCAAAAAGGGGCGGTAAGACTATCGGTAGTAAATGAAACCGGCAAAGAAGCGGTCGTTGCGGTTTTAGGCCCTGGGGATTTCTTTGGGGAAGGCTGCTTAGCCGGACAGCCGCTTCGCATAGGCTCGGCAACCGCGATCAGCGCGACGACTGTACTGGTGATTGAGAAAAAAGAAATGGTCCGCGTCTTGCACGTGGAACATGAGTTTTCCGATCGCTTTATCTCCTACATGCTTTCCAGAAACATCCGCATCGAGGAAGATTTGGTGGACCAGCTTTTCAATTCCAGCGAAAAGCGCCTCGCTCGTACGTTGTTGCTGCTCGCTCGCTACGGCAAAGAAGATAAGCCCCAAAGGGTGCTTCCTAAAGTTTCGCAGGAGATGCTTGCGGAAATGGTGGGCACTACTCGTTCGCGCGTGAATTTCTTCATGAACAAATTCAGGAAGATGGGTTTCGTCAAATACAATGGCGGGCTTCAAATCAATACTTCGCTTCTAAGCGTTGTCCTGCACGACTGAGTAATTACGCCACCGCTCGCTTGGCCTCCAGGATTGAACCTCGATGATCCATAATTCCGGCGAGGTCGGTGTTCGCGAATGCTATTTCACCGAAGGTTTCTTTTCGCAAAATGTCGCCGGGCGCGGCCTTCCCATCTTTACCGAAAAAGAAGCCAGGCTGCGGATTCAGATACGCGTGGCCCCAGCGGTTCAGAATAATTCCAGCCATGTCCCGGCGCGCATCGAATCCGGCGCGCGCAAACATGTCGGTAAATTATTGGCGGATTTGCCGCTCGTACCCCCGAAAGGGTGTAGTTAGCATCTCGCCACGCCCGCGATTTCCTTGATCCGCAACCGGCACGCCGGGATACGAATAGAGAACTTTCAGGTTGAGAACAATCGGCGAGTCCGGACTGATCCTAGTGGAATCCGCGCCCAGCAACGCGGTCCTTCGAACTTCCGCATAATTGCCGATACCTTCAAACCATCGAAATCCGCTGATGCCCATTCTGTGCAAGAACGCCAATTCCGAAGCGCGACATTCGCCAGCAGGCACGGCGAGCGGTAGAACACTATTGTCCAAATACAAAAGGGGACTTTCGAAAAAGCCCCCTTCGCCAAATCAATCAGGTTGTAGGTGCTATTGTTTTTCCGCAATCGTTACTCGCGGATGAGTACTCTCATTTTCCTCGTCGATGAAGAAAATGCGCGTCCCATTCGTAACGGCCGGGATCTTGCCACTAGTTTCAATTCCTTCGGAATTGAAAACGAAAGCGCTCGAGAAGGGCTGGTTCGCAACCAAGCCATTTGCATGCGGCTGGCTCTGGTCGCTCGCGCCACTAACGGACGCGTCGGTCGATTTCGCAAAGCTGCCCGAGTGCGATTCGTTGGTGGTCGAGTAGTCCACGTTCTCGTCCGTTCCGAACGAGTAGTAGGCTCCGGAGAACGTCGAAGTCTTTAACTTCGCGTTCGCCGCGGACTGGAATTCCAGCGCGCCGTCGGCGGCGCCACGATCGCTGCCCAGCAGGAACGCCGTCACTCCACTAGTCCCGTGTACGATATAGCCCACTGGCGAATCAGTGCCCATACCGGTAAACGTGATGCGGCCGGTGCCGCCATCAACCGAGTAGGTAGCCGCACCATGCAGGATGTTCGTCGTGCTGATCAAGCCAGCTTCGTCGTTGAACAAAGTTCCAGTCACGCCGCCGGCATTCTTTCCGTCAAACGTGAGCACTCCAATCATTGCTCGCGTTCCCGGGTTGCTGCCCGACCGGCTCATAGCGGTTTCGCGCAGGATGTGGCTTCCCGCCAGCGTTCCATTGTTAAACGGCCCCGCTGACGCGAGCGCTTCTCCGCTAGTGATTTGATTCGTCGCGCTAACCTGGTCCACTCCCGCGAGAATCACTTCGCCGCTATTCACCATATACGCCGCAAAGGTAAGCGGAGCGCCGTTGAGCGTAGCGTTGAACGCGCCGCGCCCGGTAGTCGATCCGGCCGGAATGCTGTAAGTCCCAACGAGTTTCGAACTGTTCGCGGTCAAGGTGCCTGCATCGTTGCGATCGAAGTTGCCGCCAACGATGTTTCCTTTGCCGTCTGACCTCAACATACCGGCCAACGCAACGTGTTCTCCTGCAGCTCCAAATCCGGAGAGGCCGAAAGCGTAGCCGCTGGCAAACTTCTCGTTCGAGAACGAAGACGCATCCTGAGCGCGAAGTATTCCCGACCCGCGCGTTCCCTCGCCAGTCTTGTCGTCGAACTCGATGATGTTTCCTTTCGTGGGTGCGCCATTGCTGAATGCGGCCATCGAGTAGCGGAAAGTCTGCTGTCCCGCCGCCGTCGCAACGGTCATGCATCCGCGACCGTCCGCACCCAACGTGTACGAACTGCTGCTAGGATCGATCGCGAGATTCGTCTGCGGTCCCGTCCCCGCGCGGTTGACGTCTTCCACTCCGCCGGTAATTTTTCCGGTCCCGTCCGCATGGAAGCTTCCCGCAATGGCCACCACACCATTCGCATCAAACCCCTTCATCAAATACGCAAACGATCCATTCATCGCAGACTCGCGCCCGGTTGCGCATGCCGCCGCACCAGGAGCATTGATAGTAAACATGAAGTTCGCGGACTTGCTCGGATCATCCGCTGCCGCTGCTGTGATCGTCGGCGTGTCATTTACACCGGTCGGTTGTTTTGCGGGTGGCGTATAAGTCGCGCTGGTAGACGTAACAGCGGAAATAATCCCGCACTTACCCACGCTCGTCCCCGAACAGTCCGTCAAAGGAGATCCAGATTGAAGCGTCCAATTGACACCATTGCTTGGGGTGGAGTCATTTGTCACGGTAGCATTCACTGTGACAGGCGTCGCGGCAGCATCAATGGCCGTGAAGGGGTTCGAAATAGTAACGACAATGTTGGACGTTATACTTACGGTAAACGTCGGGCTGAAAGCAGTACCTTCTGGATTCTGCTGAGAATCTCCGACTTCGACTTGGAAGACATACGGGGCGTCGTTAGTCATTGTCGGAGTTCCACTGATTACCCCAGTGGTCGCCGACCCGTTAGTCACCGATAATCCCGGCGGAGGGTTTCCGGAAAATTGCCAAAAGTATGGTGGTAACCCGCCACTCGCGGTAAGCGTGTAGCTAGTATATGGAGTTCCGACGACACCATTAGCCGGCGTTCCGGTGGAACTGATCATCAATTTCTGAGCAGCGGGCAAAATCGTGATCGTACAGTTTGCGCTCGCAGTTTGCCCAGCAACGTCCCTGACGGTAACCGTAAACGGCTGGCTAGCGCCTGGTTGCGTAGCTTCGCCGGTCAGAATTCCCGTTGATTGGACCATCATTAAACTTGCCGGTGCGCCTGTTTCGGACCATACGAACGGGCTAGTCCCCGTCGCCGTGAACGTCAAGTTGACCGTGGACCCCAGGGCAAACATACCCGGGAGCGCGCTGGGACATTGCACCGTTGGCGGTGCGGGGTTTGTAACCGTAATGGTAAATTGAGGCGAAACGGCGGTTTGTGGCGGGTTGTGCGAGTCCTGCACCTGCACTACAAACATGAATGTCCCAGCCGCTCTTGCGGTGCCCGAAATCGCGCCTGTCTTCGACAAGACTATGCCCGATGGCAACTGTCCGCTAGAAACAGAATACGATAGTGGAGGAGTTCCGCCCGATGTGCTAATCGTCGCACCGGCGTAGGCCAAACCAACCGTAGCTGTGGACGGAATCGTGGTGGTCGTAATCTTCGGACTGCCGCCAGAACTCGTGCCGCTGCTAACGCAGCCCGACAAAGCTCCCAGCGCAATAGAAAATAGCGCAAGCGTAGCCATCGAACGAAAACGATTCATAACTCCTCCTGAAGATTCGGCCACAGGAGCTCTACCGAATAAGGTTCTAAAATGTGTGGGCTAATGAGCTTAATCCGTTTCTCGAGCCGGGGCGGGGATGTCCCGTGCACGCCTGGCCAGAATCCTACCACATAAAGCCCAAAACGGGATGAATGATCTTGTCGTCAAGTGTATTAACGCTTGCCGATTGCAGGGTCGCCCCGAGCCCTGGATCAAGACCGGCATCGTTGCAAGTCAGGCACCTCAAGTTGTCGATTTAAGCCGGTTTGGCTCCCCCCTTCCTGTCAAACCTTTCGTCAAAATCTAAGTCCACGATGAAAGAGTGTGCCCAGGCCCAATGGATCGAATGGTTCAGAAAAGAAGTCAGCCGGTTCTGCCGCGAAAGCTGATGAGCGCCGTACTTTCCCGCGCTGTCCGTTAAGCGCCGAAGCGGAAGTAGTCGAAGCGCAATCACGCACTAAAATGAACGCGCGCGTCAGCGACCTGAGCCGCATGGGTTGTTTCGTGGAAATGATGAGCCCGTTCCCGCTGGGCGCTAACCTGAAAATGCGCATCATGAAGAATAAAACGCCGTTGCTGGCGCATGGCCGGGTCGCCTTTTCTTCTGGAGGGATGGGGATGGGCGTTCGATTTACTGCGCTAGATTCCGACCAGATCCCTCTGCTTGAAAAATGGCTTGGCGAATTAAGCGCAACTTTGGCGTGCGATGATGAAGCGGCGGGCGAAGGGCTGCCCACACAATCCTCATATGCCAACGGCAACGAGACATCCTATGTGTTAAACGAACTAATCATCGCGCTCCCGCGCAAAGGCGTCCTGCGCGACGGAGAAGGCAAGACCATGCTGCAGAAACTTATCCACGAGCGACGAGTTTTCCTGGCCTCTGCCTATTCACTCCGTCTCAACCATTAGTCCGCGCCGACAGCTTCTGCCTTTCCCGATGCCCGCTCTTCACTCAACTGTTGCAGGCCTTGTAGCAGATCAGCCACCAGATCCTTCGCGTTCTCGCAGCCGGGGGAAAGACGAACCAGCGTATCCAAAAGCCCCAGCTCCGCGCGCGCCTCCGCAGGGATCGACGCGTGCGTCATGGTGGCGGGATGGCACAACAAAGACTTCACGCCGCCCAGACTCTCACCCAATGTGAAATATTTTCGTGTGGAAACGAACGACACCACTTCTTCCACCGTCCCGTCGAGCTCGAATGAAACCATTCCGCCAAATCCGCTCATCTGTTTTTTGGCGATCTCGTGCCCTGGGTGCTCGGCGAGTCCCGGAAAATAAACGCGCTGGACCAAGGGATGTCCCTTCAGCGCATCCGCAATCGCGATTGCATTTGATTCGTGGCGCTGCATTCTAAGTTCGAGCGTCTTTAGTCCACGCAACGTCAACCAACAGTCGAAAGGGGAGGGAACCGCCCCGGTTGCATTCTGTAAAAACTTGATCGGCTCGAAAATCGCGGGATCCTTAGCCAGCGCGGCGCCTTGAATTGTGTCCGAGTGCCCGCCAAGGTATTTCGTCACACTGTGTACCACGATGTCGGCGCCCAGTTCGAAAGGCTGCTGAAAATAAGGCGTCGCAAACGTGTTATCCACCACCACCAGTGCGCCTCGCGCGTGCGCAATTTGGCAGATCGCAGCAACGTCATAAACCAGCAGCCGCGGATTCGTTGGCGTTTCGATCCAAACCATTCGCGTGCGCCCGCTAACAGCCTTTTCAAGGGCGGCCAGATCCGAAGCGTCGAGCTGCGTTACAGTAACTCCCAGCGGCTGGAAAACTTTGTTCAGGATTCGGTAAGTCCCTCCGTAAACATCGAGCGAAATGATGATCTCGTCGCCGGGTTTCAAGTAAGCTTGCAGCACGGCATTTTCCGCTGCCAGGCCCGAAGCGAACAGCGCCGCATGCGCGACGCCTTCCAGTTCAGCCAATACCGTTTCGAGCCGCTGACGCGTGGGATTGTTCGTCCGCGAGTAGTTGAACCCCTTGTCGTGCCCCGGCAAATCCTGTTCGTAAGTGGAAGTTTGAAAAATCGGCGCGATCAGCGAGCCGGTTTCTGGTTCAGAAGGTTGTCCTGCGTGAATCGTCTTAGTTGCAAATTCCATTTCATGCTCCTTTTTAACCGCATTTTCAGTTTTCTCAAAATAGTGGTCCCCGAGTGCGTTCGCCTGACGGTAAATGGTTAAAACGCTTCCACCGCCGACGGAATCTCCCTTGTCACACTGTCTGCAATTTCGATATCAACGATCCGGCTCATCGGCTCGTCCTCATTCAAGCTCCGGATTACCAGCGGTAGTCCGCAACTCTTGGCCGCCTCAATTGCTTTGCGTTGCACCAGATCGCAACCCCAATTTGCAAACTCCAGGGCTTGCTCGAACGTTAGCCGCGAAATAGGTCGCGCATCCATGTCCTGGTGCGGATCGCTCGTGAAATAACCCGGAACGTCTTTGATCAATTCACAGCGGCAAGCTTGCAGTCCTTGCGCGAGCAATACGGCGGTTAAATCAGACCCGCCGCGCCCGAGCGAAGCGATTGCCTGTTCTGAATCCTTCGCAAAAAAGCCCGGAACGATGGCGACGGGGTACTTCTCCAGAACGTCCAACAGCTTTTCAGGATTACACTGCGCGGTCTTACCGTACTGAAGGTTATCGCTTCCGTTTTCTAAAACACTCAGGCCAGCCTGATGAATATTCAGCGGAGCGGTCTGCACACCCAGCGCTTGCAATTCCAGCGCGAGAATGGCAACCGACCGAATTTCGCCGGTGGACCACAAAAGATCCAGCGCCGCCGCGTGTGGCTCGCGCACAATTTTCTTCGCCGCGCGCTCGAGCTTGTCTGTGGCGCCTTCTTGCGCCGAAACCACGATCACGAGTTTCTCGCCCGGATGCGTGCGAAGCCGGTTGCGCACAAAACCAGCGGCCCGCTTATACGCTGTGGGGCGCACGAGAATCGAGCCACCCAGCTTGATCACCACGATTCGCTCTCTCCAACCTGAACTGCCAGCCATGCAAACTCTCCTTCTACGTCGCAAAATATGTCGCCAAAAAGACCGTCAGAAAATCGGCCGAAATAAAATCGCTTCCGCGCATGGGAGCTTGGCAAACAATTCCGCAACAAAATAAAAATGCGGCACGGCCTGCGCAAGCGCTCTATGCGCTGCGACTGATGTCAGCAAGTCCGCATGAACGGATGCCGACTGTGGTTTAACTTCACTTTGGGAGTTGAATCTTCAATCGACCGGGGTCCCGGTCAGTCGAGGATCTTATCTCTCCCCACTTGGGCAGGAATTAGCACCTTGGCAGTTGCACCAGGTTGCTGTGGCTTCAGCGGGCCTGTCCCCTCAGCCACTCTTGATAAGCGCTGCCGGTTACAGCAGCAACGAAAGCATAACAAAACCAAGAGCGCAGTCAAGAGCGGAGTTGCCTAATCACGCTTGGGGATGCATTGTGAACCCCTGGCGTCAGAGCAGAGGGTTTGCTTTTAGCGTCGCCCTGTCTGGGGATACCGTCGCTCGGGCCTGACCCTTTGGACAGGTGGTAATTCCCTCGCGGCATCGCGAATCATAGCTATAGACAGCCGCTTAGCTCATTGCTCAAATTGAAGATTAGAGCATCGGGGGATTGTTGTCTGCCGGGGGTAACAAGGCCTATGCGATACATATCTGCATTAGTTGGAGTTATCTTGCTTGCGGCCCTAAGTGCGGCTGCTCAGCAAGATCTTGCTGGGCCAGCATCGCTGTCGCCTGAGCCCGATGCTGCTGTTGCAACCCCCGCTCCCGTAGCGCAGAACGCCTCGCTCTTCGCTTTAACATCGCCGATCCTTGACACGGCTGTCAAAACGACTGCACCGCCCGCGCAAAACATGTTTATGCCGGCGGCTTTCGCCGACCCCGTGATCCTCGCGCCGTCTTCCGCTCCTGAGCCTCAAGCGATCCCCGGCGTGTTTGAGAACTATAGCTGGCAAGCGTACGCGGGATATACCTTCGTACGTTTCTATGAGCTGCCCGCGGTGGCGGAGAACCAAAACGGAGTGAATGGCGGCATCACCTGGTTTTACAACGACTGGCTCGGTGTCGATCTGGAAGCGTTGGGTGTGCACGGCACGCTTGGGGGAGCCAGCTCCTGGACCGTGTTCGTCGGCTTCGGCCCGCGCTTGCGCCTGTGGGCTGGACGGAGTCTCGAAGTGTTTGGTCACACATTAATCGGCGGCGCAGCCTTCTGGCCCGACACTCCTTATGGCTCGCAGGGCGCGTTTGGCTATGAACTTGGCGGCGGAGTTGACTTCAGGCCTCATCGCTCGCGCTTCTCATTGCGCCTGGAAGGCGACCTGCTCGGCACGCGTTTCTTCCAAACCAACCAGTGGAGTCCTAAAGTTTCCGCCGGCATCGTCTATAAGTTTTAGCTTTCTAATTCACTATCCAGCCGATTATTCATCAGCAGCTGCGATCCTTCCTGTTTGATTCTTTAATATTGTCCTTTCGCCAGATTTCACGCTTCCGAAGCTACTGAGGTTGTGGTTTCATCATTAGTGCTATCGAGATCGGGAGGATTGCGTGGCACAGGATGCGCTGAAAACTTGGGCTGGGAAATGGGCGTTGATTTCGGGCGCCAGCGCGGGGATTGGATTTGAGTTCGCTAAGTTGCTGGCGGCCGGAGGTGCGAACCTGGTGCTGACCGCGCGCCGCGTCGACCGGTTGCAAAGGCTTGCTTCGAACCTTTCCACCCAACATCACGTGCAAGTCGAAGTGTTCTCCGCTGATTTGGCGCGGCCCGAAGCGCCGGTTGAAATTCATAAGTTCACGTCAGCGAAGAATATCGAAGTGGAACTGCTGATTAATAACGCAGGGTTTGGCGCCTTCGGTTATGCGTATGAAATTCCCGTCGAGAAAATGCTGGAAATGATTCAGGTGAATTGCTCGGCCGTGGTGCATCTCACGAGGCTCTACCTGCCGGCCATGGTGGCGCGTAAGCATGGCGACGTTTTGATCGTGGCTTCTCTCGCGGCATTCCAGGCCGTGCCGTTCAATTCCGCTTACGCGGCCACGAAGGCCTTCGACCTCTTGTTCGCTGAGGGCGTGGCGGAAGAAGTGCGCGATTTTGGCGTGCGCGTTTGCGCGCTTTGTCCCGGGTCGACCAACACCGAATTTCAGCAGGTTGCTGAACAGCCGGACCGGGTTTTCAGATCCGCCGAGACGGCGGAAAAAGTCGCGCGCGTCGGGCTCGAAGCGCTCGCGGCGGGGAAAAGTTACGTCATTTCCGGTTTTATGAACAAATTGATGCAAGAAGGACAGCGGCTGGCGCCTCGCCGCTTCGTTACCAAGACCGCGGCGAAAATGATGCGCCCTACGGTCTAACTTAGAGCAGTTCACTGCGTCACCAGCGCGTCGAATACACCTGTCTCCACGCGGCCTGCGCGCTTGATTTGAACGAACATCCGGTAATTGCCCGGCTTTGGAAATCCGTACGGGAACGATACTTCCGGCGAAATTTTATCCGTGGGCATTTGCATGTCCATGGTCGCGGAGCCATTTCCGTGGGCAGATGCAGCAGAATTTTTCTGCGCTAGCTCTAGCGCGGCCATCGCTACGGATCCGTTCGGATGTATGTGCGCGAATACGGAACGGTCCGTGCGGATAATTTCCGCGTGGCCGGCCATGCCCATGTACGGTTCCACATCGTTGGCGGGCTTGCCCTGCGAATCTTCGAGGCGGAAGCGCAGCCACACAAAATGATTCGCCGAAAGCGGAATCGGGCCTCGCTCCCACACCATGCGGCTACCGTCAGGAAGAACTTCAACATCGCCTTTCTCTGTCACCGGCGCACTCGCCCGCAATGCACTCTCGTAAACCGTAAGCGGCGGAGCGCTGGCGTCGGAATTATCGCCCGTCAAAGGTACGCCGGGAATATCCGGCAGATCAATCTCGGCGACCATGGTGTCGGGGAATCCGGACTCGCGAACAATGTCAGCATAGAGCTGGTAATGGCCAATGGGGACATGCGGCAAGTCCACGGAGAAAGTATTGGGCGAACCCGGCACTAACTCCGGATGCAAGTGGTAGAAGCGGTCCATTTGCGGGACGCGAATCAAGAAGAGATGCATCAAGTGGCCGTGGTCGGGGATAAGCTTGGTCATCACCGTCTCAGGACGATTGCTGTGCCACGAAGAATCGCCCATGCGCAAAACCATCTTTCCGCCAGCTTCCAGGGAAACATTTAGCGGCGGCGTCTTGTAAATCATAGCCAGGGCTTTCGCGCGCGCCTCCGAGTTCCACCACATATTGCCGAAGAACAAAATTCCGAGGACGATGACGACCGTTCCAGCCATTACCCAGCGGCCTCTGCGTTTTTGATTCGGCTCGGGATCTTGGCCGGGCTCAAGCGTTCCTTCGCGACGCGCGGCGCCAAGAATAGAAACGATGGCCAAGAACAAAAGCGTCATCAGCGCGAAGAGCAGAAGGCCCAAAGATTTCTGCATGGGCAGCGTGTTGCGTGCAGCCGCCGGAACGGGGATAGCAACTTCTCCCGCGCCTTGCGCGCCGTTCGCCTGTACGCGCACTTGCCAGGAGCCGGATTCCATCAGCCAAATTTTTCCGGAGAAAAATTGCGGATCTTCTTTGGACTGCGCGAGCGGATCGGGCGGAGGTGGGTATTTCGAGCCGGCGCCGACGATGTAGAGCGGCACCACGGAGATGCTCGAGACGCCCGGGTCGGAGCTGCGAATTTCGACGAAGGCTACTCCGGGGATCATTGCCGGAGTGCGTATGGTTACGGCGAGGTGGTAGGGGCCGGCGAGGCCCTGGAAATAGACGTCCGGGCTGCCGAAGTGGGCCCAACAGGGCGCCAGCGCGAAAAAAAGAACGGTCAGCGTTGCAATCCAACGGCGCATTCACTCTCCAAATTTTAAATTTGCGATGCGTTTTACCGGCGGAGACGACGCAACGCGTCACCACCCGCCAGGCCTATGCGCGACGAAAGGATGGCGATGCAGAAAGCGATTGC
>JABDEK010000027.1 GCA_013287135.1 Acidobacteriota bacterium
GAATGGGCATACCGGCATCCAGGAACAGGGCGGTGGTGCAGTCGTCGAACCAGGCAAGATATTGCGGGAAGAATACGATGCCAGCCGGATCGCAGTGTCCCCATTCGACCAGCAATTTTTTGTGACTGACGAGCATCGCACGGCTCCGAGAAGAACAAGTTGAGGCCGCATGGTAACATTCGCAACTCAGAGCGCCCAAGTTTTCGAGGAATCGCTCTCTGATCTTATGCGCACACAGGTAGGAATTGTCGGAGCCGGACCGGCTGGACTGGTGCTCTCGCACTTATTGCATCTGCAAGGGATTGAGTCCGTAGTGCTGGAAACTCGCAGCCGTAAATATTGCGAGGAACGCGTTCGTGCGGGTGTGTTGGAGCAAGGCACAGTGGACCTGTTGAATGAGATTGGCGCGGGCGAACGCATGATGCGGGAAGGAATGGTTCACTACGGGGTGAACCTGCGGTTTTCAGGACGCACGCACCATATCGACTTTCGAGAGCTAACCGGCGGGCGCGGCATTATGATCTACGCGCAACATGAAATGATTAAAGATTTGGTCAAGGCACTGCTCGCGTCAGGCGACCGGCTTTTTTTCGATGTGGAAGACGTTAGCATCCGCGATTTCGGCGAGGCAAAATCTTCAGCGAAACCTTCCATCCTATTTCGCAAGGATGGCAAAGCGCAGCAGCTTACTTGCGATTTCATCGCGGGATGCGATGGTTCTCATGGAGTTTGCCGACCGTCGATTCCCCACGGAGTCATCACCTCTTTTGAGCGAATATATCCATTTGGCTGGCTGGGCATTCTGGCTGAGGCACCGCCTTCGTCGGAGGAACTTATCTACGCATATCATGATCGCGGCTTCGCGTTGCTCAGCATGCGGTCCCCGCAAATCAGCCGACTCTACCTTCAGTGCCAGCCAGAGGAGGATCTGGACGAATGGCCTGACGATCGAATCTGGCAGGAACTGCATGCGCGGCTTGCTTCGACGGAAGGCTGGACGCTGACGGAGGGGCGCATCATTCAAAAGGGCGTGACTGGAATGCGTAGCTCCGTGATTGAGCCGATGCAATACGGCAAGTTGTTCATCGCGGGAGATGCAGCGCACATCGTTCCACCCACTGGTGCGAAAGGGCTGAACCTGGCAGTTGCTGATGTGCGCGTACTCGCTCGAGCGTTGGCGGAATACTATTCATCCGGCCGTCAGGATCTTCTGGAAGCTTATTCCAGCACTTGTTTGCGGCGAGTATGGAAAGTGCAGCGGTTCTCATCGTGGATGACCTCTATGCTGCACCGAAGGGAAGGCGAAAATGCTTTTGACCATCGGCTTGAGCTGGCTGAGCTTGATTACGTGACTAGTTCTCGCGCCGCCTCGCAAACGCTGGCTGAAAACTATGTTGGCTTACCGATGGAGTGAGGTTTTCCTGGTTCGAATCAAGAGCGGTCCCACTGTGCCATTCTGGAGCACTCTCCTCAAATGACTTCCGTACTAATGGAATGAAGCGTTCGGTCCATAGGGGCTAATCCAACCCGCGCAGTACCCTATCAGTCGCAAATCATCGCGTGGCGGATGTGTTGCGAATTCAGGGGATTGCAACGGGGGATTCGAAATGCAAGTAAAGGTACTTCAGAATTCAGTGCGCACTTTGGTGTTCTTCGCACTAGGTTCGATTTTCTGTCAGCCGCTTTGCGCCCAGCAGGCGCTTAATCTGCCCATTCAACGAAGCGAAGACGGGCAAGCACCGATCCGCTTTATGCGTCCCCACTACTTTATTCATGAAGTTGCTGGTGCGGGCCTGACCACTCCGCCGATTTCAGCATTTCAGCCTGCCCAGATACGCCATGCTTACGGCTTCGATCTAGTTAGCAATCAGGGTGCTGGGCAGACCATTGCTCTTGTGGATGCGTACGATGACCCAAACGCCGAATCCGACCTTGCGGTTTTCAGCCAGCAATTCAGGTTGCCAGTCGCCAGCACAAGCAACGGCTTTTTCCGCAAGGTCTATGCGACTGGACACAAACCGGGGCCGAATGCCAATTGGTCCCTGGAAATTTCCCTCGATGTGGAGTGGGCGCATGCGATCGCTCCCAAGGCCATCATTATTTTGGTCGAGGCTGCCTCCAACAACCTAAGCGATCTGCTGAAGGGAGTGGACGTCGCGGTTCGCGACGGAGCGACGGTAGTATCCATGAGCTGGGATACCGGCGAATTTTCCGGCGAACACAACTCGGACAATCATTTCGTCACAAATGGCGTGACATTTTTGGCGGCATCGGGTGACGCCGGCACTGGAGTGACTTATCCTGCCGCGTCCCCGGATGTGATTGGAGTTGGCGGAACATCGCTCACGCTTGATTCGAACGGAAACTATTTGAGCGAAACAGCATGGAGCGGAAGTGGCGGCGGCTTAAGCGCATACGAACATCAGCCGCTATATCAAGCGCAGTTCGGAATACCGGACGATTCTCGCGGCGTGCGCGGCGTCCCGGATGTTTCTTACAATGCGAATCCCGGCACTGGTTACGCTGTGTACGATTCCGTGGCAATTAGCGGAGCCAGCGGGTGGTTCCAGATTGGCGGTACGAGTGCAGCGACGCCACAGTGGGCCGCGGTGGTTGCGATCGCGGACTCCACGCGAGTCGGACTGCGTAAAGCAAATCTGAGCGGCGCCGACACCGCGCTTTATTCTTTGGCCAAGGCGCATCTGAATAGCGACTTTCACTCGATTACTCAGGGTAAGAACGGCTCATGCGGGGCAATATGTGATGCGTTGGCTGGCTATGATTTTGTCACGGGTCTTGGGGCGCCACGGGTGAATGTACTTGTTCCGGCGCTGGCGTCGCGGCCTTAGATTAAGAGGTAAAAGAGGTCGAGGAGTTTTCCACGACGCTTATTTCTTTTGCGGATTAGATGGCGGAACTTAAGACTTCCGTCTTTTTCGTCCTAACCAGATGCCGGTCAGACCTGCCGACAGCATCAACCACATTTGAGGCTCCGGAGTCTGAATCGGTGGAGGCGTAGATCCGCCCCCTGGGACTGGGACGATCGGAGGTACGATAATCCCGCCGCCGGGAGGTAATGGAGTACCAGGCGGAGTGGCAGACATTGTAGGCGGCGGGCTGGTGGCGACCGGGCCAAAAGGCAAAGCAGGCGGGCCTACCAATTCAGGCGCTCCGGGGAATGCTTCAGCTTCTTCGGGCGGTCCGGCCTCGAATTCAGGTCCCGCTGCGAGAACCGGACCTGCGGGGGCTTCCGATAAGCGATTTCCGCAACGAGTTCTGGCTAGGTGTTCGCCGTCGGTTATAACCGCTTCGCCTTTGGGCAACAAAAGGGGTTTTTTCGTCCAGTACACTCGATTGCCGAGGCGATACGACACATAGAGCAAACGGTCCTGATTAAGACGGACTACCCGAGTCCTTTCCATCTCAAAATCTTCATAGTGCTTTGCCACCACGGAATCATGCGTGAGCGAATTCTTCAAATCGGCCGCGCTTTGAACGCCGCCGGGTATCACGGAATAGGGATAGAGTTTGCGTTGAGAATCATTTTCAGCGATGGATACCGCGGATGGATCTTTGGTTACTGAGGATCGAAAGGACGAAACGTAAGAGGGAGCGACTTGAACTTGGCTGCTTGAAGAAAGCGCGCCCCAGACTAAGAAGATTCCCAGGGCTAGGACTGCGAGCGCTCCGAGGCGGCGGAGGTCAATATTCCTGAGTAGATTATTCCCGAATGTCCGAAACTGCCCCATCTCCCCCAGATTGACGACAGAATGGAATTGCTGGGCACCTGTGTCGGAGGTGATTATGCAATTTTTTTGCCACTGTTGCCAGTATCGATTTCAACTAAATACAAAGGATCTTGCGACGGGAGGGCTATACATGACAATTTGGCTTCGAAGAGAGGCTGGCGTTGGAAGGTTGATAAATTCCGAAATGAAAATTTAGGAATTCTTTTCCCTAAAATGGTACTTCCGTTTTCAATTTATCCCTACTTAGCAGGCATTGAGAGCAGGTAAATTCACGATCTTGATTAGCCGTTATTCGAAGCGATGGTTTTCGAAGTGACGACGCGAATCGTTTAGTTCGGGATTCCTTTCCAATTTGGCATACGGCAGACCGGTAACATAATCCGACTGAAACATTCGGCTTTTGTTCCACAATGCGCAACCGACGCCGAGAATAGGCATAAGAATCATGGCGATCACGGCGAGCAGAAAAGCGACCAAAAACATCAATACAATCAAGATTATAGGCATGGACCTTTTCACCCCTTTGCCGCGTCTAATCTCGGTGAGCGAATGGTCTAGTGACGCTAGGCTGAGTTTTCCAAAGTCACATTCTTAAACCCTGGCCGGCGAAAAGGTTGCGGGCCTAAATGGTGTTGTGCTGGAAGATAATTCCCGCTCTAAGGCGTTATTTGCCCGTGAGATTTGAGCGAAGGCCGGCGTGTTTGGAGTTAGCCGGCGTGACAAGAAAGAGTTCCAACTTGGCTGGTTTAAGTTTGTTTTTCCTAACCGCTTACGATAATAATGCGCTTACGTTATTGCTAAACTTGCTAGGCGAGTATTTCGCGCCTTTCCCGATAGTTCGAGGGCTCCCTGAATGTGGATAGTTCGACTAGCATTACGCAGGCCTTACACCTTCGTTGTAATGTCGATTTTACTGCTCATACTGGGCCCGGTAGCCATCCTGCGCACCCCTACCGATATTTTCCCGAACATTGATATCCCGGTTGTCAGCGTTATATGGAACTACACTGGACTATCTCCCGAAGATATGTCCAATCGAATTATCTTCAATTACGAGAGAATTCTTACCACCACCGTTAACGATATCGAGCACATCGAATCGCAATCATTGAGCGGTATTGCGATCACTAAGATTTTTTTCCATCAGGGCGTGCAGGTGGCCAACGCAGTTGCGCAGGTCACGGCCGTGTCGCAGACAATTCTTCGGACATTGCCTCAGGGGAGCACGCCGCCTCTGGTCATCACTTACAATGCCTCCACAGTCCCCATTCTTCAACTCGCTCTTTCAGGCCCGGGTTTATCGGAACAGCAGTTGGGTGACATTGGCTTGAATTTTCTGCGGACGGGCCTGGTGACCATTCCAGGGGTAGCGATTCCGTACCCCTATGGGGGTAAGCAGCGGCAGGTGCAAGTCGACTTGGATACTGCGGCCCTGCAGTCAAAAGGGCTTTCACCGCTCGATGTTGTGAATGCTATCTCATTGCAGAACCTGATCCTTCCGGCCGGCACAACGAAAATAGGGCCATTTGAGTACCAGGTGGACATGAATGGCGCACCCACCACCGTAAACGAATTAAACGATCTGCCGATAAAGACAGTCGGGAGCACGACGATTTACATTCACGACGTGGCGCACGTACGCGACGGTTTTCCGCCGCAAACGAATATCGTGAATGTGGATGGGAAGCGCGCGTCGCTGATGTCCATTCAGAAGAACGGAGACGCGTCCACTCTCGACATCATTTCCGGGATTAAAGCTTTGCTGCCACAAATTGCGGCCGGGCTTCCGCCACAACTGGAAATCAGGCCTCTCTCGGACCAGTCAATTTTTGTGCTGGCGGCGATCAAGGGAGTTGTTCGCGAAGCTATCATCGCCGCGTGTTTAACCGGATTTATGATCCTGGTATTTCTGGGAAGCTGGCGCAGCACCCTGATCATTGCGGTCTCGATTCCGCTTTCGATTCTTACTTCGATCATCGTCCTGAGTGCGTTGGGCGAAACCATCAACATTATGACTCTGGGCGGTCTGGCTCTGGCGGTCGGAATTCTGGTGGACGACGCAACGGTGGAGATCGAGAACATCAACCGCAACATCGACCAAGGTAAAGAGATCGTCCAAGCCATTCTGGATGGAGCGCAGCAAATTGCCGTGCCGGCGTTCGTTTCCACACTGTCCATCTGTATTGTGTTCGTGCCAATGTTTTTTCTGTCTGGGGTGGCTCGTTATTTGTTCGTGCCGCTGGCCGAGGCAGTGTGCTTCGCCATGCTCGCTTCTTATCTGTTGTCGCGGACGCTGGTACCCACTATGGCCAAGTATCTACTGGTGGCCCAGATCGAGGAGGGACACGAAAGGAGCGCGAAATCTCGCAACCCTTTTGTGCTGATGCAGCAAAAGTTTGAACATGGATTTGAAAAACTTCGCGCGAGTTACCACCGGCTGCTGGAGACTTGCATCCATCACAGCCGGCTATTTGTGATCTGCTTCTTTTCTGCCTGCGTTCTGTCTTTCGTGCTTTTGCCGATGGTGGGGCAGGACTTTTTCCCCGCTGTAGACAGCGGCGAATTCAAGCTTCACTTGCGTGCGCCGACCGGCACACGTATTGAAGAGACCGCGGCGCTCTGCCAACGTGTGGACGATGACATGAGGCAGCTGATTCCCAAGTCTGAATTGACGACCATTATTGACAACATTGGCGTGCCCTACAGCGGTCTGAATCTTTCCTACAGCAATTCCGCGCCCATCGGGCCCGGGGATGCGGACATTCTAGTGGAGCTATCAAAGGACCATCGCCCCACGGAAGAATACGTTCACTCTCTTCGCGAACGGCTCAATCACGATTTCCCGGGCGTCACATTTTATTTTCTTCCCGCGGACATGGTCAGCCAGATCTTGAACTTTGGCCTCCCGGCTCCCATCGATATTCAGGTGGTAGGGCGAAATCTGGTTGCGGATCGCGAGTTTGCGGACAACTTGATGAACCAACTGAAATTCGTTCCGGGAACGACCGATCTGCGGATCCAACAGCCATTTGACCAGCCTAGGCTGCATTTTGACGTGGACCGCACGAAGGCACAGGAAATTGGTTATACACAGCGGGACGTGGCCAATAACCTGTTGATTTCGCTGAGTGGAAGTTTTCAAACCGTTCCCAGTTTCTGGCTCGATCCAAAAACGGGAGTGACCTATAACATTGCCGCGCAGATGCCACAATACCGCATCGACACTCTACAAGATCTCCAGAACATTCCGGTGACGGGAACAAATCCGAATGCGCCTCCGGCGATTTTCGCGAGTCTCGCCTCGGTCACCAGGGGGGCTGAGATGGGCGTCGTTTCCCATTACAACGTTCAGCCGGTCATCGATATTTATGGAGCAGTGCAAGGCCGCGACTTGGGTGGAGTAGCCCGCGAAATCGCTCCAATCATCGAGCGGAGTAAAAAGAATCTGCCGAGAGGCTCACAACTTATTGTGCGCGGACAGATTTCCACTATGCAATCGTCGTTCTCCGGACTCTTGTGGGGCCTCGCGTTTTCAATTGTTCTTGTTTATCTTCTGATTGTGGTGAATTTCCAATCCTGGCTTGATCCGTTCATCATCTTAATGGCGCTTCCAGCCGCTCTAGCGGGCATCGTGTGGTTTCTATTCATCACCAGAACGACCGTTAGCGTACCGGCTCTCACTGGCGCAATCATGTGTATGGGTGTGGCTACGGCCAACAGCATTCTGGTCGTTAGCTTTTCACGAGAGAGACTCGATGAAGGTAAAACGGCAGCGGAAGCTGCTCTCGAGTCCGGAGCCACGCGCTTTCGGCCCGTGATTATGACGGCGTTAGCTATGATTATCGGAATGCTGCCAATGTCTTTAGGGCTGGGAGAAGGCGGCGAACAAAACGCGCCGTTGGGACGCGCGGTTATCGGCGGACTCTCGTTCGCCACGGTTGCGACTCTTTTCTTTGTCCCAGTTGTTTTTAGCATTGTGCATGGGCGGAGAGAGCGTAATACATAGTCCCGTAGCCAGCGCGCGAATGAATCTATTGCATGTCGCAGATAGTCCAATGAAGGAATGCAAAGGATAAGGTTTAATGACTGACGAGCCAGCGAAACGAAGCCCGCAAGGCGGAGCCACATCGGGTAATCAGATTCCTGCTGAAAGCGAACACCGCGGTGGCCAGGGGGCATCACCAAGGTCGGGCCATGGAGTATTGATCGCCATACTGGTGGCTATCATCGTGGCTGGGATTGTTGTGATGGGGGTAGTTCCACGGTTGAAGGCTAAAGCGGCGCTGCGAACCGAAACAACCAACTTGGCTATTCCGACTGTCGCGGTGATTCACCCCCGGCGCGGCGATCCGGAACAGGAAATAATTCTCCCGGGCAACATCCAAGCTTTCGAAGATGCGCCTATCTATGCGCGAACGAACGGCTATCTGAAGAAATGGTATGTGGATATCGGTTCGCACGTGACCGCGGGCCAACTGCTGGCCGATATTGATACGCCTGAAGTAGAGCAGCAACTTCAGGTCGCGAAGTCAGATTTGAACACCGCCCAGGCGAACCTGAACCTTTCCAAGATCACCGAAGATCGCTACAACGGGCTGAGGAATACCGATGCCGTATCCAAACAGGATGTGGACAACGCGCACGGCGATTTCGAGGCAAAGAAAGCCACGGTAGCATCCGCGGAATCCAACGTGAAACGGCTAGAGGAAACATTGGCCTTTAACAAAATCTATGCGCCGTTTGACGGCATCATCACAGCGCGCAACACGGACATCGGGCAGTTGATTGATTCCGGTAGTGGCGGAGCCGCGAAGGAAATGTTTCACATTCAATCGACTCGCGTGCTGCGCGTCTACATCAACGTTCCGCAACAATATTCGCAAGCTGCCAAGCCGGGCCTCACCGCGGATCTCACTCTCGCGGAGTTTCCTGGCCGCCGGTTTAAAGGCCAGCTGGTACGCACGGCTAAAGCTATTGACCCGGCGTCACGCACTCTACTGGTCGAAGTGGACGTAAATAACACCACAGGTGAACTGTTCCCCGGCGCATATACGGGAGTTCATCTGAAGTTACCGGAGGGAATTCCTACGTTTATTCTTCCAGTGAACACGCTGATTTTCCGTTCGCAGGGTTTGCAAATTGCGACGGTCGCCGAGGGCAAAGCTTCGCTCGTTCGGATTGTTTTGGGCCGCGACTTCGGCAGTGAGGTGGAAGTTGTGTCTGGTCTCACGGGACAGGAAAACGTGATGGTGAATCCGCCGGACTCGTTGGTGGAAGGCGAGCAGGTTCAAATTGCTGAACAAAGCCCGCAGCAGCCTAGCGTACCAAGCGTACCGCCGTCGAATCCGCAACCGAAACCCGGTCAGCAACCGGGCGGCCCTAAGATTTAAGGAGCTTATAACCCAGAAGTTTCGGCGCGAGACGATTTCGGGTTGGATAATTATTCTACTAATTGGGGAGTGGCATGAGACGTTCTTTTCTGGGAATTTTGGCAATATTATTTGTCGCATTACTGTGTGCGGTGGCCTATCGAACGGTGTCGGCAGCGCGAGAACTTCGGGCGTTGACGCAAACTTCCGGTCAAAATGGAGTGTTCACCGATTACCGAATGGAAAAACCGGGAAATGTTCACCACATTTCCGTGTCCGATCTTCCTCAACCTTTTGCGACGCCCGCTGTCGATAACAGCGCGCATGTGGTATCGCGCCCGGCAGCCGCCTGGCCGCAAGCTCCGAACGGATTTAAAGTGCAGCTTTACGCGCAAAATTTAAAAAATCCTAGATTGATTCGCACCGCGCCGAACGGCGACTTGTTTGTGGCAGAAAGCGGACCGGGCCACATACTCGTGTTCCGCGGCGCTACCTCCGACGGAAAACCCCAGACGACCGAAACTTTTGCGACCGGGCTGACCCGACCATTTGGCATTGCTTTTTATCCTCCAGGGCCCGATCCGAAATATGTTTACGTTGGCGATACGAATTCAGTTGTGCGCTTTTCTTACCAAAATGGGGATCTGAAGGCGCGCGGTGGCCCGGAAACTGTGATCGCAAATATCCCGAGCGGTAATGAGCATCTAGGCGGGGGCGGGCATTGGACTCGGGACCTGGCATTTTCAGCAGATGGAAAGAAAATGTATGTGGCTGTCGGATCGCGCAACAATATTGCCGATACGGATGAGGACAAATCGGAATACCACCGGGCGAATATTCTGCAGGCAAACCCCGATGGTTCTGATTTGCGCGTGTACGCATCGGGAATTCGCAATCCGGTGGGCCTAGCGTTTGATCCTGCGACTGGCGTGCTATGGACTTCCGTAAATGAGCGCGATGATATCGGCGACAATCTTCCCCCGGATTACATCACGCACGTTCAAGACGGCGGCTTTTACGGTTGGCCCTGGTATTACATCGGCGGCAACGAGGACCCGCGGCTGAAAGGCAGGCATCTTGAACTCAAGGATAAAGTGATTGTCCCGGACGTCTTGCTCGAACCGCACAACGCTTCGCTGGAGCTGACTTTCTATGAAGCAGAGCAATTTCCTGAAAAATACCGTGGAGGTATTTTTGCGGCCGAGCATGGCTCCTGGAATCGTTCTGTGCGCACGGGCTACGAAGTGATTTTTGTGCCGGTGAAAAATGCCAAAGCGACTGGAGAGTATGAAGATTTCGTCACGGGGTTCGTCACGTCCGATGGAAAAGTTTGGGGAAGACCGGTGGGAGTTGCGGTGGCGAAGGATGGATCGGTAATGGTCACCGATGATGGCTCGAATTCAATTTGGCGCATCAGTTATGCCGGCAATTAAGAAAAATCCAATGCGCACAATCGATCTGAAGGGTGGCGTTTCGCTATACCGCTGCGTTTTTGCATGTTCATTCGTTGCGCTGGGCCTCGGCGGATGCATGGTGGGTCCAAATTATGTTCGACCCAAGGCGGATGTCCCCACGGATTATAAAGAGAACAAAGATTGGAAGGTCGCTCAGCCCAGCGCGGACGCTGTAAAAGGGAAGTGGTGGCAAATTTATCAAGATGCGCAATTGAATGCGTTGGAAGAGAAAGTGGATGTCTCGAATCAAAGCCTGAAGGCGGCTGAAGAACAATTTGTGCAAGCACGCGCCGCCGTGCGTATATCGCGGTCTTATTATTATCCTACGGTAACTGCTGACCCGGTCATCGCGCGTGAACGTTTTTCGCAAAATCGTCCTTTGGGAGTGATCGGAAGTACGCAGACCTTTAATGATTTCCAAGTTCCCGGAATCGACGCGACCTATGAGCTGGACGTTTGGGGGCGCGTTCGCAGGACCGTGGAGCAGAGTCGCTCCAATGCGCAAGCCAGCGCCGCCGATCTTGCAAGTTTTGGCCTAAGCTTACACGCTGAACTCGCCTTGGATTATTTTCAGCTACGCGGCCTCGATGCGCAGAAACAACTTCTGGACTCCACGGTGGTTGCTTACGAGAAGGCTCTTGAGCTTACGCAGACTCGATTTAACGGCGGGCTAGCCTCGGCCGTTGACGTGGCGCAAGCGCAGACGCAATTGGAAACGGCGCGTGCGCAATCGATCGACGTTGAAGTTCAGCGCGCTGCCTTTGAACACGCCATCGCGGTTCTTACGGGCCAGCCGCCGTCAACTTTTGCGATTGCAGCTATACCTCTCGAAACACCTCCTCCGCCGATACCGGCGGGGTTGCCGTCCGACTTGCTCGAGCGCAGGCCCGATATTTCCTCTGCGGAAAGAAGGATGCAGGCGGCCAACGCGCAAATCGGGATTACCCGGGCCGCATATTACCCGACTATTACGTTGACGGGTCAAGGCGGGTTCGAAAGCATCTCGGCAGGCACGCTGTTCCAGGGTCCCAGCGGCTTGTGGGCCGTGGGCGGATCGGCTCTGGAAACTCTTTTCGATGCGGGCCGGCGGCGCGCAATGTCGGATCAAGCGAAGTCTGCGTACGGGCAATCTGTTGATAATTACCGGCAGTCTGTGCTCACCGCGTTTCAGGAAGTGGAGGACAATCTTGCGTCGTTGCGGATTTTGGAAAGTGAGGCGCGCACTGAAGATGTCGCCGTGGGCGCCGCGAAGCATTCTGTTGAGCTATCAATAACCCGTTACAAGGGCGGAGTCACAAACTATCTGGAAGTAACTACGGCGCAGAGCGCGGCGCTGATTGATGAGGTGACTGCGGTTACCATTCTGACGCGCAGGATGACGGCTAGCGTTCTTCTGATTAAGGCGATTGGCGGCGGCTGGGACGCTTCTCAAATTCCTCACGTGTAGCTCTCCTTAATCTCTGAACGTTCCCATTCCTCTGATTGGTCCAATTCTGATAATCGTCACGTTAGACTCGTTCTGCTGGTCTCGTTGTCCCGGCTATGGTAAAGATGTGCAAACATTTGCGAAGCTAGGATATTCACGCTGATGGGAGAGCACGCTTGAAGAACCGTAAGGCCGCGAAATCGGGGGTTACGCTGCGCGACGTGGCCCAAGAGAGCGGCGTTTCCCCGGCTACGGTTTCTATCGTTTTAAATAATGCTCCGCTGGCCAGATATATACCGCCTTCCACGAAGGATCGAATTGAGCGAGCCGCTAAGAAGTTGGGTTATCGCCCGAAAGATGTGTCGCGTTTTCTCAGCGCCAAACGAAACCGCACCGTCGGCGTGATGGTGTTTGATATTACCGATCCTTTCTGCACCCTGATCCTTCGCGGAATTGAGAACTCCCTCTATCAAGCATCTTATTTACCGATTCTGACGGACGTGCACAATCAGCGCGGTCGTTTCGAACGTTACCTCGAAGTGCTGCTTGCGCGTCAGGTCGAAGCCCTGGTCTTCGTGGCTAACTGGCTTTTTGTTGATATTGATCTTTTAGCGGACTTGGAGAAACGGAATATTCCCGCCGTCATGATTGCGCGAGAGCTCAGCGGTTCCATCAGCTCGGTCATGGTGGACAATGAAGCGGGCGCGCACTTGGCGATTGAGCATCTTTATTCGCTCGGGCATCGAAAAATTGTGTTTATCCGCGGGCCGAAAATGTTGGCGGACAGCGCACCTCGTTGGCGCGGCGTGCGGTCGTTCGCGCGCTCAGTAGGGCTTGAAATCGATCCCAATCTGGTGGTGGACTTGCCGGATTCGCTGGACCCAAATTCGGGTTTCGAGGGAGGATTCAAAATCACCGAAGAATTCCTGAAGCACAAAAAGCGTTTTACCGCGGTGATGGCGTTCGACGATATGACGGCTTTTGGCGCAATTCGCGGATTGGCTCGCGCCGGATTAAAGGTGCCTGAAGATTGCTCGGTGATAGGCTTTGATGATGTGATGCTCGCGGGCCTTTCTGTCCCATCCCTTACTACGGTGCGGCAACCAATGGAAGCTTTGGGATCTGCCGCAGTCGGGATTGTGCTGGAGGCCATCAACTCTGCAATCGAAGAGAGAGAATTCGAAGTAGTTCACCGGAAACTTCCGCCTGAGCTTGTGGTCCGCGAATCGACGCGTTCTGTTCCATGGTCTGGAGCGGATTGAAACAGAGCAAAGGAGGTTTCGCTTGACAGCCTGTGAAAGCTTGGAATAATACGTCAGTTTAATAAAATTTAATAAATCGACAGAACCTGCAGAACCACCGTCTCGCGAATTTGCGGTGCTTATTTGAACCGAAGTTTTTCGGAGAGTGGGTCATGTTTTGTAAACGACTGCCGAACATTCGCCTCGTTTTTCTCTTCATCTGCTCAGTCTTGTTTTTCGTAATTGCTGCAGTCATGCCAGCTAACGCATCTGGCGAACCGCCCGCGGGGTCCGACAAAATATTTTTGCACGAGGGCTGGAAATTGCAGTCTTCTTGTCTTTTTTTTGCGCAAGGCGAACAAATTTCAACCGCGGGATACAAAACGAACGGCTGGCATTCCGCCACAGTGCCCACCACCGTGGTGGCTGCGCTGGTCGCCGATAAAACTTATCCCGATCCTTACTATGGCAAGAACTTGCGGGATATCCCCGGTACAACTTATCCGATCGGCAAGAATTTTTCATTACTCAGTATGCCGAAGGATAGCCCGTTCCGTTGCTCATGGTGGTATCGCACGGAATTCACGCTGCCTGCGGATCATAAAGGCCGGCACGTTTGGCTGCATTTTGGAGGGATTAACAATCACGCGAACATCTGGCTCAACGGCCGGTTGGTAGCGGGCGGAAAGGACATCGCCGGAGCCTACCGCACTTACGAATTTGACGTCACGCCGCTGCTCTCCAGTGGCGGGCCAAATGCTCTTGCTGTCGAAACGATTGCCCAAACCGAAAAGGACCTGGGAATAAATTGGGTGGACTGGAACCCGGCGCCTCCAGACAAGGATATGGGCCTATGGCGCGGTGTTTATGTGGAAGGCAGCGGCGCGGTGGCCATTCGCCATCCCATGGTGGCCACGCATTTTGCGGATGCGTCGCTAAACGAAGCTGACCTCACGGTGCAAGCCGAGCTTAAGAATGCGAGTGATGCGACCGTCAGCGGTCGTCTCGACGGACAAATCGAAGATGTGAAATTTGGGCAAGCCGTCACTCTGAAGCCAGGGGAAACTCGGACCGTGCGCTTTGCTCCGGACGGATTTTCGCAGCTGCGCATTGAAAATCCTAAAGTGTGGTGGCCCTATCAAATGGGCGCGCAGAATCTTCACGAGCTTACATTTCGTTTTACCATGGGAGAGGATTTAACGGACCAACAAAGCATCAGATTCGGCATTCGCGAAATCACTTCGGAATTGAATGCACAGGGCGCGCGGCAATTTTACGTGAACGGAAAAAAGATCCTGATACGTGGTGGCGGGTGGTCGCCGGACATGTTGCTGCGCCCAGATCACGCTCGGTTGGAGACCGATTTTGGCTATGTTCGTGACATGAACTTGAACGCGATCCGTCTGGAAGGAAAAATGGAGACGGATGATTTCTACGATCTCGCGGATGAGCGCGGCGTGCTGATTATGGCCGGTTGGTGCTGCTGCGATCATTGGGAACAGTGGAAACATTGGCAGCCAGGCGATCTGGAGATTGCAACCGCATCGTTGCGCTCGCAGATTCTGCGCATGCGAAGCCATCCGAGCTTGCTCGTGTGGCTGAACGGCAGCGATGGTCCGCCACCGGCGGACGTTGAAACCGCCTATATAAATGTGCTGCAGGAAACGGATTGGCCCAATCCGTATATTTCTTCCGCCGCGCAGAAACCCACATCGGTCACTGGAAAATCGGGCGTGAAAATGACGGGTCCGTACGATTACGTTCCGCCGGACTATTGGCTGGCCGACACCAGCAAATACGGCGGCGCGTACGGCTTCAATACAGAAACCGGGCCGGGACCAGCGATACCATTGGTTAGTTGCCTTCGTAAATTCATTCCATCGGATCACATGTGGCCTCAGGATTCTTTCTGGGACTATCACGCCGGATCGGAAGGCTTCAAGAACTTGAATCACTTTGAAGGTGCGATGAAATCGATCTATGGCGCACCGTCCGGACTCGACGATTACGAAACCAAAGCGCAGGCCATGGCTTACGATGGCGAACGAGCCATGTTCGAGGCCTATTCCCGCAACAAATACAATTCGACCGGAATCATTCAGTGGATGTTGAATAATGCCTGGCCCTCGACCATTTGGCATCTTTACGATTATTACCAACAGCCGGCCGGCGGATATTTCGGCACGAAGAAAGCTTGCGAGCCTTTGCACGTTCTATATTCGTATGACGACAACACCGTCGCGGTGGTGAATAGCCGCTATGAAAAAGTATCAAGCCTGACGGTGATCGCGCAGGTGTATGACAATTCATTGCACGAAGTATTTTCGCGTGAAGCGAAGGCGGATGTAGATGCGGATGGCGTCGCGAAAGTTCTAGCGCTTCCTGCGGAAGCTTTTAGTCCCGGTTCTCCGCTGTATTTCGTCAAGCTTGAGCTGCAATCGAATGACGGAAAAATCGTAAGTACAAACTTTTATTGGCTCTCGCCGAAGAAGAACGTTTACGAATGGGGAAAGACCGATTACAAATACACGCCTGTGTCTTCTTACGAAGATTTGACCGCTCTTCAGAACTTGCCCAAAGCCAAACTCGAAGCTAGCGGAACATCTGTTTCCACTGCGGACGGGCCAGAAGTTCACCTGACGCTGAAGAATCCCAGCGAACATTTGGCTTTCCAAGTGCGATTTGGAGTCCGGAAAAAAGGTCAAGACGCCGAGATACTTCCTGTGTTTTGGGATGATAACTATATCGAGCTGATGCCCGGAGAATCCCGCGAAATCAGCGCAAAATACCTTCGCACCACAGACACTTCTGAGCCGCTTGAAATGACGGTAGCGGGTTGGAACATTGAAACCATCACCATTCCGTTACCAGCTAGCGCTGCATCTTCTGCTGCAGGTGCAGGTAGCCGGCGCTGATGCCTAACGAGCACTCAAAGCCTGCTCCTTTCACGCCACACAGCTTTCCGAATTCCATGCTGAGGGAAATCTACGAGCAGCCGCATGCGATTCGTGAATGCGTTCGCCGCAACATACAGGGGGATTCCATTTTCCCGGATGCGTTGCAACCGATCGATAGTGCAATTGTCGCTTTCAAGAAAATCATTATCGCCGCTAGCGGTTCAAGTCGCCATGCAGGCCTGGCGGGCGAGATCATGATGGAAGATCTGGCGGGAATCGCGGTGGACGTGGAATATTCCAGTGAATATTGCTACCGCTCCACGCACGCTGACACCGAACCGATTGTGATAGTGATCACCCAATCGGGCGAAACGGCTGACACGATAGCAGCGCAGCGCCAGGCGCTTAGTCGCGGAGCGAAGACGGTCGCAATCTCGAATGTCGCTGATTCCACCATCGCTCGCGAAGCCAGCGCCACGCTGCATACATTTGCGGGTTTGGAAAAAGCGGTGCCGGCAACCAAGAGTTTTACCTCACAGCTGACCATCCTTTATCTGCTGGCGTTGTTTCTTGCGCGCAAACGCGGCCGAATCACTTCGCGCGTCGTACGCGCTCATCTGGAATCCCTGGGCGCGCTTCCTGGTGAAATTGAAAAGGCGCTTTCGTCGTGGGATGCCCAAGCCGCCGGTTGCGCGCGCGATTATCAACATGCCAAGGCATTCTTGTTTCTTGGCCGCGGCGTTCATTATGCGATTGCACGCGAAGGCGCGTTAAAGCTGAAGGAAATTTCTTACGTGCAGGCGGAAGGCCTTCCTACCGGCGAACTCCGCCACGGTCCCAATGCTCTGGTGGACGAAAAGCTTCCGGTGATTGTTCTTGCCGCGCGCGATTCCGCTGATCCGGATTCGGTGCTGCGCTACGAAAAGACGCTTGCAGTACTTGAATACATAGGGAACCGCGGCGGAAAAGTGATTGCGATTGCATCAGAAGGAGACCGCGCCATTGCGACGCTTGCGGATCGTGTGATTCATGTTCCGTCCGCGCCGGAACTACTTCTGCCCATCCTTGAGGTTGTGCCGTTGCAACTTTTCGCTTACCACTTCGCCACGCTGAATGGCTGCGATGTGGATCATCCCAGGAACCTAGTAAAATCGGTCACCACTGAATGACCACGGAAATAAGTCCGGCCACCTCCAGCGCACCAAAGCTCAAACGCACCCTGCTCCTTTGGGACCTCATCATCATCGGCATCGTGATCATCCAGCCGATCGCGCCGATGGGCATTTACGGTGTGATCAGTAACGCAGCTCGCGGGCATGTGGTCACCACCATCCTGATCGCCATGGTGGCAATGCTTTTTACCGCCGTTAGCTACGGGAAAATGGCGCGCGCCTACCCTAGCGCTGGCTCCGCTTACACCTATGTCGGTCAGGAGATTCATCCTGCGCTTGGTTATGTGACCGGCTGGGCGATGTTGATGGACTACATTCTGAACCCCCTGATCTGCACGGTCATTTGCAGCAAGCTGACTCAAAATATTTTGCCGGGCATGCCTTACTGGGTGCTCGCTGTGGGATATGCAGCAGGGTTCACGGTTCTAAACCTACGCGCGGTGAAGACATCCGCGCGGATTAACGATGTGCTGGCAGCTGGAATGTCGATCGTGGTCGTGATATTTTTCGCATTCGTAATACGTTTCATCTGGGGCCTGCACGAATATGGCACCGGTTTTTTCTGGCAGCCTTTCTACAACCCGCAGACGTTCAGTTTTAGCGGCGTTTTCCGTGGGACTTCGATCGCCGTTCTCACTTATATCGGTTTCGATGCAATTTCGACGCTTTCAGAAGAGGTCGAGAATCCGCGTCGAAATATCATGCTGGCCACCGTCCTGGTCTGCGTGATCACCGGGATATTGGCATCACTCGAGGTGTACGCTGCGCAGCTCGTTTGGGGCTCGAATCCGTTTCCGCCTGACAAAGTGGAATCTGCGTTTCCTTTGGTGGCTTTGCGAGCAGGGGGCTTCTTTTTGTTCCATCTACTTAATTTCACGGTGTTGATTGCGAATATCGGATCGGGAATGGGATCGCAGCTCGGAGCTGCACGTTTGCTTTATGGGATGGGACGCAGCAACGGAATCCCGAAAAAGTTTTTTGGTGCGATTGATCCCAAGAACCACATTCCGCGTAACAACGTATTGTTCGTTGGCGCGCTCGCTCTGACGGGCGCTTTTCTAATCAGCTACGAGCGCGGTGCAGAATTGCTTAATTTCGGCGCGTTGATAGCGTTCATGGGAGTGAACGGTGCGGCATTTGCTCGCTATTACATGCGAGCTCCGGAAAAACGCTGGACCAACCTTGTTTCACCGGTTCTTGGATTTTTGATCTGTTTTTTTATCTGGCTAAACCTTAGTCCCGCCGCAAAAATCGCAGGGTGCGTATGGATGGTAATTGGAATAGCGTATGGCGCGGTCAAGACCAAGGGTTTCCAGTCGGACCTGGTGAAATTCGACGTTCCTGCCGAAGACGAATAGCAACCGCGAAATTCTAATCTGGCTCTTGCGTCACGATGTGGACGTCCACGGCGGGCGCGTCGCGTAGAAAACGGTTAATCGCGTTCATGTAAAGCAGTTTTCGCCAACCTTCTACCGCCGACCTTCCAAAAATAACTTGGGTCACGTGCTTGTCTCGCGCAAATTGTGCGGTCACGTCAGCAATATTTTCGCCCTTCAGGCGAACTGGTTTAGCTCCCAAACTTTCCGCAAATTGTAAATTTGCAACTAGGGCTTTTTCTTCCTGCTCGTCGGTCGGACGATCATCGACGTGCACGGCATAAAGCTCAGCGTCCATGCGGCGCGCCATCCTAGCCGCTCTCGCCACCAAATACTGGGCCTTTGGGCTTCCGCTGATGCAAACCGCGATTCGCTCGCGCACAGCCCAGCTTTCGCGGATGTCCTTTTCCACCATGTAGGATTCCAAGCTACGATCCACTTGTTCGGCTACCTGTCGGAGAGCGAGCTCGCGCAAGGCAATCAAGTTGCCGCGGCGGAAAAAATTCTTCAGTGCTTGCTCCACTTTCTCACCACCATAAACGTCGCCGCGTCTCATGCGATTTTGCAGCGCTTCAGGCGTCAAGTCGATCATCACCGTTTCATCCGCCATCTGCAGGACCCAATCCGGAACGGTTTCGCGCACCTGTACTCCGGTTATCGCCCGCACGGTTGGCGCAATGCTTTCAATATGCTGGATATTGAGAGTCGAGAGAACGTCGATCTTCCCTTCGATAATTTCGAGCACGTCTTCATAGCGCTTGCGATGTTTGCTGCCGGGAATATTCGTGTGCGCGAGTTCATCGACCAGAACTACTGCCGGATTGCGCGCGATGATCGCGTCCGTATCCATCTCCTCAAAAAGTGTGCCTTTGTAATCGATCTTGCGGCGCGGGATGACTTCAAGTTGCGGAACCAATTCCGCTATGCCTTTTCGTCCGTGGGTCTCCACCACGCCGATAGCGAGGTCTTCTCCTCGGCTTTTTCTCCGGATGGCTTCGCTGAGCATGCTGTAAGTTTTTCCCACGCCCGGCGCGTAGCCGAGAAACAACTTCAATATGCCTTTGGTTTTCTCCGGTGGCTTAGAAACTGCCAGCCATTCTTCAGGGGTCTTTGGCATCGCGTTTAATCTCTTTTACGAGCGAGTGGTAAAGCTACGATAGAATGGCCTACGTGCGCGAGCCCTTTCTCTATCGTTTTCTGCGATTTGCAGTCGCTTTGGGCCTCGTCCTGGGAATTTCCCTATTTTATCGCCGCGTACTTCCGGTCAATCCCACTACGGTTGCTCTTACGTTTCTTCTCGCTATTTTAGCTGTTTCAACCGTGTGGGGCATTGCAGTATCCGTTTTCATGTCCATCGCGGCAATGCTCGCCTTCAATTATTATTTTCTTCCTCCAGTTGGAAAGTTCACGGTGGCAGATCCCCAAAACTGGGTGGCGCTCTTTGCTTTCCTGGTAGTCTCCGTTAGTGCCAGTAGTCTATCCACTCGGGCGCGACAAAAGGCTGAAGACGCCTCGGCGCGCCGCCAGGAAATCGAGAAATTGTACGCTTTCAGCCAGGTTCTGCTCGAATCCGGCAACGTAATCCAATTGCTCAACCGCATTCCCGCGCAGATCGTAAATACTTTTGAAGTGGGCGCCGCGGCGTTGTTTTTGTCCGAAAAACAAAAAGTATACCGCTCCGGACCGGTGATTCCGCGACTCGATATAGACAGTCTCAAAGCCATCGTCGCCCGCGAAGAACCGGTCATCGATATTCCCAATAGTCTTTGTTTTGTTCCCGTCCGGCTGGGTGTGCGTCCGATCGGCAGCCTGGGAATTTCCGGATCGACTCTCTCGCGTCAAACGCTTGAAGCCATCGGGACATTAATCGCCGTCGCTGTGGAACGCGCTCGCGCCATTGAGCAGCTGGGGCAAACGGAAGCCACACGCGAGGGCGAACGTTTGCGCACTGCGTTGACCGAGTCCGTGACACACAATCTGCGAACCCCGCTAACTTCGATCAAAGCCTCGGTAACGAATCTCCTAACGAACAATGGTCTTACAGAAGCGCAGCGACAGGATCTTCTCACCGTTATTAATGAAGAAAGTGACCGTCTCAATCGGCTCGTTGGCGAGGCCGGCGAGATGGCGCGTCTTGACGCAGGCGAAGTGCAGCTCAAGCTTGAATCCACCTCCATCGAGGATGTAATCAACGCCGCGTTAAGCCAATGCAAGTCCCTGCTCGGAAATCGTACTGTGCGAGTCGTGGTGGCGCCGGGTCTTCCGCGCGTTCGAGTCGATATCGGACTAGTGAAAGAGGCCCTTTCGCATTTGATCGAAAACGCGAATCAATATTCTCCACCGGACCAGCCCATTACCATTACCGCAGAGCAAAACGACAAATTTATCGTCACCAGCGTGGCCGATCGCGGCGCGGGAATTGACGACTTGGAACAAAGCTTGATCTTTGAAAAATTTTATCGCGGTAAAGACCAACGGTTTCTGGTACAGGGTACCGGGATGGGGCTGCCGATCGCTAAGGCAATTGTCGCAGCTCACGGCGGCTCGATGAGCCTGACCAGCCAACGCGGACAAGGATCTGTTTTTTCCTTCACTTTGCCGGTTGACCACACCCGCGTTGCAAATCCATGAGTGCGTCCACGATCCTGGTTGTTGACGACGAACCTCAAATCCGCCGGGTGATGCTCACAACACTCACATCGCACGGTTATTCCGTGATAGAAGCTGCCAGTGGTGAAGAAGCCCTGGGAAAAATTCGCACGGAACGTCCCGACCTGATTCTGCTGGATGTAAACATGCCAGGAATTTCGGGACTTGAGACCTGCGCCGAAATTCGTACTTCCAGCGACGTTCCTATCATCATGCTCACCATACGAAATAGCGAACGCGATAAAGTTGAGGCGCTGGATGCCGGCGCAGATGATTACGTCGTAAAACCTTTTGGCGTCCAGGAACTGATGGCGCGCATCCGTGCCGCGCTCAGGAGAAGCAGTCCGGGTGATGCGACTCCTGCGTTCGCGTCCGACGATTTAAAAATTGACTTCGAAAAGCGCCTGGTGAACGTGAAAAATCGTCCGGTGCGCCTTACGCCGAAAGAATTCGAGCTTCTGCGCCACTTGGTTGCGAATCGCGGGAAAGCCTTGGGGCATCGGCGGCTTTTGCAGGCTGTGTGGGGGCCCGATTACGGGGAAGAAACGGAATACCTGCGCGTGTTTATAAACCAACTACGAAAGAAGATCGAGCCGGATCCGCACAAGCCTCGTTACATCCACACAGAGCCTTGGGTAGGCTACCGATTTGATCCGCCTCCGGACAAAGCGGCCGACACCGAGAACTGAAGAATAGCTTTTAGTGCACCGCGTGGATTTCATCCAGGTCGAGGTTCAGTTCTAGAACATTCACGCGCGGCTCGCCAAGAATTCCGAACTGGCGTTGTTGAGTGTGGCGCTGCACCACAGCTCGCAAGTCAGTCTCGGTCATTTTGCGTTCTTTGGCTACACGCGGAATCTGGAATTCCGCTGAAGCCGGTGAGATATCGGGATCCAGTCCTGAGGCCGATTCGGTCACCAGATCGATCGGAATCGGCGCGTTGGGGTTCTCCGCTTGCAACGTTTGCACGCTCGCGGAAACCCGATCGAGCAGGGCTTTGTTGCTGGGAGCGAGATTCGATCCTTGCGATTGCGTGGGGTCGTAACCGGCCGGCCCTGCTGCTGAAGGACGCGGATGAAAATACCAAGGAGCGGTGAACGGCTGTCCGATCAGCCTTGAACCGACTGGCTGGCCGCGGTACTCAATCAAATCTCCATTTGCCCGATGTGGATAAAACACCTGGGCCAGCCCGGTAACCACCAGGGGATAGATAATTCCAAGAAGCGCCGTGGTAGCCAATGTCATCCAAATCGAAATTAGCAGGTTTCTTTTCACGTTAACCTCAGGCCAAACCAATATGCGTAATAAGCAAATCAATCAGCTTAATGCCCAGAAAGGGCGCAATCACGCCGCCCAATCCATAGATCAAAAGATTCCGGCGCAGCAGTGCTTCTGCTCCCGCCGGGATGTATTTAACGCCTCGCAGCGCCAGCGGCACGAGCGCAATAATAATCAGCGCGTTAAAAATTACGGCGGACAACACAGCGGATTGCGGCGTCTTCAGTCCCATTACGTTTAACAACATGAGTTGAGGAAATGCGCCTGCGAACATTGCCGGAATAATCGCAAAATATTTTGCGACGTCGTTTGCAACGGAAAATGTGGTCAGCGCGCCTCGCGTGATGAGAAGTTGTTTTCCAATTTCTACAATCTCGATCAATTTCGTGGGGTTGGAATCCAGGTCCACCATGTTGCCCGCTTCTTTTGCGGCTTGGGTTCCCGCATTCATAGCTACGCCGACGTCCGCTTGGGCCAGCGCTGGAGCGTCATTCGTTCCATCACCGGTCATGGCTACCAGCTTGCCCTTTGCCTGCTCGTTGCGAATTAGCGCAAGCTTGTCTTCCGGCTTCGCTTGCGCCAGGAAATCATCCACTCCCGCTTCTCGCGCGATAGCTGCCGCCGTCAAAGGATTGTCGCCGGTGATCATCACCGTTCGAATACCCATGGCGCGCAGTTGGTCGAACCGTTCGCGCATCCCGCCTTTTACGATGTCCTTTAAGTAAATCGTCCCGAGCACGCGGCGATCTTCAGCCACGAGCAGTGGTGTGCCTCCGGCATTCGAAATAGCCTTTACCGTTTCCTCCACTTCGTGGGGAGCCCGAATGCTTCCTTGAGAGCAATGTTGCAAGATAGCGTCCGGTGCGCCCTTGCGGATCTCGCGACCGTCGAGATCAACTCCAGACATTCTGGTCTGCGCTGAAAACGGAATAAAAGTCGCGGCGTAGGAGGAGAGCTCGCGCCCGCGTAGGCCGTATTTTTCTTTGGCGAGCACGACGATCGAGCGGCCTTCTGGAGTTTCGTCAGCCAGAGAAGCCAGTTGCGCGGCGTCGGCGAGGTCTTCTTCTTTCACTCCCGGGGCCGGGACCAACTCTGTTGCGCGGCGATTTCCCAGTGTGATTGTGCCGGTCTTGTCCAATAGCAACGTATCCACGTCGCCTGCTGCTTCGACAGCTCTGCCAGACATTGCCAATACGTTCCGTTGAACCACGCGATCCATTCCGGCAATCCCGATGGCCGACAGAAGTCCGCCAATGGTGGTAGGAATCAAGCAGACCAGAAGCGAAATCAGAACGAAAACCGACTGAGGAGCGCCGCTATAAATTGCCATGGGCTGCAGTGTTACCACCGCAAGCAGGAATATGATTGTTAAGCCCGCCAGGAGAATATTGAGCGCAATCTCATTGGGAGTTTTCTGGCGTTCGGCGCCTTCCACAAGTTTGATCATGCGGTCCAGGAATGTTTCTCCCGGATTCGCCGTGATTTTCACGGTGATTTGATCGGAGAGTACACGTGTTCCACCAGTCACGGCCGAGCGGTCTCCGCCGGATTCGCGTATGACCGGCGCGGATTCCCCGGTGATGGCCGACTCATCCACCGAGGCCACGCCGACAACCACCTCACCATCTCCCGGTATGAACTCACCTGCCGAAATCACCACTAAGTCCCCGACCCTGAGCTTCGATCCAGGCACCTCTTCCAACAGGCCATCAGGCTTCATACGCTTCGCCATGGTTTCCAGGCGGGCTTTCCGCAATGTTTCGGCTTGCGCTTTACCGCGCCCCTCGGCCATAGCTTCTGCGAAATTCGCGAACAGCACGGTAAACCAGAGCCACAGCGTAATCTGAAGTTCGAATCCGAAATTGCCGTTGTGCCGCAGCAAATCTTTTATGAGCTCTACGCTGGTGACGACAGAACCCACCTCAACAACGAACATCACCGGGTTCTTCATCAGCGTGCGAGGATTGAGCTTGACGAAAGAATCCTTCACCGCCACGGCAATAATTCCCGAAGTCCACAGCGATTTTTTCCCAGGAGTAGATGTGATTGTCATAGGTTCCTAAAAAACCTTTCCTGCGTTCATCAACAAATGCTCAAGAATTGGTCCTAGACTCAAAGCGGGGAAAAATGTGAGCGCGCTAACGATCAGCACCACACTGATCAAGAGTGCAGAGAACAGTGGCGTGGTTACCGGGAAGGTTCCGGCGGATTCCGGGACAATTTTCTTGCGGGCCAGATTTCCTGCTATGGCTAGAACTGGGATTACCATGAAAAATCGTCCCAGCAACATATCGAACGACATGGTGACGTTGTACCAAGGCGAGTTCCAGTTGCCCCCGTTGAACGCTGATCCGTTATTCGCTGCACCCGAAGTGTAGGCATACAAAATTTGTGACAAGCCGTGCGGCCCCGGATTCGTGATGGCGGCTTTGCCGTAAGTCGTTACGACCCCGATCGCCGTAAATACGAGAATGATCAAAGAAAAAATGAGCACCGAAAGCATGGCCATTTTTACGTCGTACGCTTCGATTTTCTTGCCCAGATATTCAGGCGTCCTTCCAACCATCAGTCCCGCGATAAACACAGCGAGAATCACCATTACCAGCACGCCGTAAAGTCCCGCGCCCACTCCGCCAAAAACGACTTCACCGAGCATCATGTTGATCATCGGTACCATTCCACCGAGCGGGGTAAACGAATCATGTTGGCCATTAATCGCGCCGCAGCTCGCATCGGTAGTCACTGTCGCAAAGAGAGCGGAATTCGCAATCCCAAAGCGAATTTCTTTCCCTTCCATGTTCCCGCCCGGCTGCGTGGCACTCACTTTCTGGTCGGTGCCATGCAGCAGCGGATTGCCTCGCGATTCAGCCGTATAGGCGCAGATAACTCCCGCCAAAAAGAGCGCGGCCATAGCGCTCCATACCGCCCATCCATGCTTCTGCGACCCTGTCATGCGGCCCAACGTGTAAGTAAGTCCCGCGGGAATCGCAAAAATCAAAATGATCTGAATGAAATTAGTGAGCGGATTAGGATTTTCGTAAGGATGCGCGCTGTTAGCGTTGAAAAACCCCCCGCCATTCGTGCCAAACATCTTGATGGCTTCTTGGGAGGCCACCGGTCCCTGCGGAATCACTTGTGTCGTAATTTTCTGCTGCGTTGTTTTTCCGTCCGCACCGGTTACTTGCGCAGTCTGCGGATCCAGAAGCTGAGTCGTAACGTACGGCTTGAGATTCTGAATCATTCCTTGTGACACAAAAAACAGCGCAATCAACACGCAGGAAGGCAGCAGAACCCACAAGTTCGCTCGCGTAAGATCTACCCAGAAATTTCCGATTGTCGCTTTCTCACGTCGCGCGATTCCACGAATCACCGCGATGGCCAAGGCTATTCCGGTCGCAGCCGACATGAAGTTGTGGTAGGCAAGTCCGGCCATCTGAGTGAAATAACTCATGGTCGTCTCGCCCGAATAGGCTTGCCAGTTTGTGTTCGTGGTGAATGACGCGGCGGTGTTAAACGCCAAATCGGGCGCCAGGTTCGGCCAGTGTTGCGGATTCCAGGGCAGATGTGTCTGAAAACGCTCAATCAAATAGAGGAGAATCATGGAAACGGCACTAAAGAGAAGCATCGAGATTGCGTACTCCGTCCAGCGCATCTCGAGACGCTCGTCAATACCGACGAGCCGATACAGTGTTCGCTCAACCGGACGCATCAGGCCGTCGAGGAAGGTCTTCTCGCCATTAAACACTCGCGCCATATAGGTGCCCAGGGGCTTGGTCAACGCAAAAATCACCAGCAAGAACAGACCGATTTGAAACCATCCATTTGCAGTCATGGTTAGAACTTCTCCGGCCACAGCAGTGCCGCCACCAGATACACGAACAGCAGCACGCAAACTCCCAACAAAATTACATTTCCCAACATTGTTCTCGCCCCCTACTTCAGCCGTTCACAACCCCACACGTACGCTATTGCTGCGACAAAAAAGCCAATCGTGCAGATCACAAACACAAAGTCCCGCATTAGAACTTCACCATGATGGACATGTCGATAAACGATTCATCTCTGCGAAGGTCCGGGAACCAAACGCTACTGAGGCCACCACCGCAAGCCTGTTCCGCTGCTGGCAAAGTTGTCTGTCCCGATGAAACGCCAGTGATGCATGCGAAATCCGTAGGCGAGCCATTATTACCACCTGGGGGCGTAATCCCGCCGCGGCCCGACCAGTAGGGCACATTTGCGTGGCGATAATCATATTCCCAGCGGAACGTGATGTATTGCTTCGGCATGTAGTCAAACGTAAAGGACGAATCCCACGCTTTGAACGGGTCCCCTGGGTTCTCTGTAAAATACGGCGAATTCGTCGATGCCGTAACGGCTGTTTCTCCGTTGATCGGCGGGAGTAGGACTAAGTAACGACCTGGATTATTGATTTTTCCTCCGCCAAGAGTTACTGCAAACAGGTCCTTGTGGAACCAGAAACGGTTGTAGAGCATGAATCCCACGAAGCTTTGTTTAGGTCCGCCTTTGTGATTACCATAGCAACTCACGCCGCTCCCATATTCACAACCCAAATCCCCGGTCAGAGTGAACGCCATCTTGTCGAGCGTCGTATCCGGCCGGTCGAAATACTTCACTTCAATACTGTTGTCGGTATGGATTCTCTTGCGATGTGGGACGAACAGATCATCCTCACCCAGACCGTAATTGTTCGAAATGATGTTGACATAGCTAGTTGGAGTCCACTTGAGTTGGCCTCCGAGACCCGGTGTGTGGTTCGCCGAAGCGTACGCTTGCCACCCGTTAATGAACCAAGGCTCAATCTTCAAGTGTTTCGTAGGAAAAATCTGCACTCGCACGCCGTTGAAAAACCAGGGAGTGTTGGAGGAAACGTAGGAAGGTTGATAAGCCCAATTGTCAAAATTGTAGTAACTGAAAAGACCGACATAGGACATGAAGATTCCTGCGTCCACGTTGATTCCGTACATTACGTTGAAGTGATACCCGCCATAGGCTTCTGATATGTAACGGTACGCGTCAGCCAAATCCCATTGGCCGTGGCCGGGGCTCGGGTCATTGCGGGGCGTAGTGACCGAATACATACCAAACTGGGTCATCAACCTGCCGCGAACGTTATCCCAGTGAAAATCGCCGCCCACACCAAGCTGTTCGAGCTGCACTTCCTGCGATCTGAAGAGTTCGCTTGAGCCACCCATGGAATGGTCTGATGGATGGTTGAAGTCGAATACGTAGTCAGTGTCGACTCTGATTTCCGGGGTAAAGAACTTAGTGTCCCAGAATATGTCTTTCGTGCGTGGATTGCCGTTGAGCCAGGTCCAGTCCGCATCCGAAAATGGTTGTGGTTTCCCCTGAGCCGCAGCTGGTGCTTGTGTCGTGGGCTCGGCTTGCGCAGCGATGGGTGCTGGAGCCGCGATCGAAGACGAAGACGTTAGGGCAGGGACAGATGGTGCAGGGGTAGGCGCTGAAGCTTTTGCCGATAGCGGTGGTTGGGGGGAACGAGCCTTAAGTTCCGCTTCGAGCTGTTCGATGCGCGCTTCCATAGCCTCTAGTTTCTTTGCCACGGCAGGCGGTATTTGCTGATCGCTCGCCTGACTACTCGCCGCCGCTTGACCGACGGAGCCTCCGGAGGTCTGCTGGCCTTCCACCACATTCTGAGCAAAAGTTGGTGTCGGCATGGAAAAAAGCAAACCGAGAGCGACTACTACATTGCAAACTGCCAAAACTGTTGAGCGCAACGTTTCCATTTTCATTTTTAAATCCAAGCCTTTCTGGTCTAAGCCAGGCTATGCCCTAAAAATTTTAGTCATGTCCATAATGTCGATTCTTGCCGACCCGGAGTACGTTATTGGACTACAGTTCTGGGGTCTGCGATTGCCGCCACATGAGACCTACGGCGAATGTCACCTCAAAGAAACCGAGCCATCTACAAACTTGCCAATCGAGCAGACTGCAACCATTTCAAGATCAATGCCGAGTCAGCAACAAATTAAACAGCTCGATTCCGACGAACAAAGTGGCCAAACCTCCCACACCGAACACGAGATCCATCAACGCTTGTTTCCGCGAGCTTCGGTACCCAGCGATCTTCTCGATCCAAGCGTTCTCCGACTCCAGTTCCGCCCGGTAGAAATAACACTGCGTATGATTTTTGCGAGTGCTCAGCTGTTTGTGTTCGCGGTGGAGTTGGATAAGCACATGGACATGAAATCCACACAGAGTCCCGTAAATAACTAAAAAGATGATCCCAGTCATATCGATCGCCTCCTTCTAACTGCGCAGCTCCAATCTCAACCGGCGCAGATAGGGACGAACGATGGTTCGAGCTTAGTCGAGCAAACATCAGGGAGGCATAAGTAAGGCATAAAGATTTCGTAATGAGATAACGTTAAGGTTCTATGGGCTTGGAGGATGCTATTCAAATTTGAAGCGCGTTTAAGCGAGGATGCCTTTGAAGCCTGGGGCGATCCTATAGAATGAGTACTCTGACTATCCCACAAAAATGATACGAAGTGGTATCGAGCCCGGGTCATTCCACATCAGGGCCAGTACCGGTCAGCAAGCACAGCAAAGCATCAAGAAATGTTTTTGTCGGCTGGAGACTCGGCCTAAAATGGTCTCGCCCTTCGGGCCGGACGCTCTACGATACAAATTAGACGCGACATTGATGAGAAAGTTCATCCGACTTCTTGGGATCCTTTTTTGTGCCGCAGTTTTGATTCCCTCGGCGCTTGCCAGGAAAACTGAGCGCCCTCCTCTGCCGGCCAAAATCATGCAAGCGAATTCCGTTTACGTGGACTGCGTCTGTCCACGAGGATTGGCCGTCGCGCGGGACATTGCTCTGCAGCAACTCCAAAGCTGGGGACGCTTTCAGATCTCGCAACAGCGCCGCCAAACGGATCTGGTCTTTCTCTTTTCCGGGAACCCGTACTTGGGAGACTACGTCACTCGCGATGGCCCCGATGACCGGCCCGTGAAAGTCGACTTCACGATCATGACTGTCATTGACCCGAACACAGGCCAAACTCTGTGGACTGATTCAAGGCGCTGGGGCAGCCTGCGCGTGCGCGGGGCTACCAAGGATTTGATCGAAGAGCTACGTCAGCAAATGGAAGAACAGGTGAAGAGGTGGAGCCTTAATGACATTCTTTTGTGCAGCGTGACCCCGGTATATGCAGGTTTTGCGCACCTCTCGCCCGAAGAAGCGCTCGCGAAATCCAACTCTGGAAGCGCAAAAGTTTCCGGCGCACCCGAGGACCTCATTTTGACCTCTCCTGACGCACCGGCCTTTTGTAAACGCGCTGAGTTCCTACTTAATCCGGAGCGCCGAATCATCGGCTTCAAGGTATGCGCGTCCCGCGCAGATGACCTGGATGTCGGCGAAGTCCTTCAGCGTGCCGACCAATTTGATTTCGCGGGCGCCAAATATTCCGGCAGCGATCAAGTCTATTTTAACGCACAGAGCAAAGATCGGAAAATCCTGATCCAATTTAACGTAGACGGCCACAGATCAATTCTCTCGCTGGTCTCCTTTTTTTATTAAGGAGATATCACTCCCGCGCGCTCGAGCGTCTTCGGCCGATCAACCTGGCTAAGAAGGAAGATGTCTGGCGCATTTTGATGCGGAGAAGTTAGGCTTCGAGTTTGAATTTCGTTGTGGCCAACGCGTATAACCTTCGCCACAGCAGGCGATTGATAGTGACTACCATTGCCGCCATCAAGATCGTGGCCGCAATTAGCACACGGGAATTTCCGGAGTCCGCCGCAGCGCTAATTACCGATCCAAGACCAGTAACCGTATAGGTTTGGCCCTTGAATCGAAAATATTCCGCGATGATGCTCGCGTTCCAGGCGCCGCCGGATGCCGTGACGAATCCGGTGATCAGGTAGGGAAAAATTCCCGGTAGGTACAGTTCGCGCCAGCGCTCCAGTTTATCGAAACGAAAAACATTGCATACTTCCTTCAAATCCGTTGGTATCGCCATGGCCCCAGCAATTACATTGAATAAGATGTACCACTGTGTCCCCAACAGCAGCAGCACGATCGAACCGATGCCGAGTCCGCCTCCGACTCTGATTAGGACCAGGAGAATTATGGGGAACAGCGCTGTGGCGGGAACGGACGCGGCAATCTGCGCGATTGCTTGAGCAATTGCGGAAAGCTTTGGCTTCAGCCCTACGATAATGCCCACTGGAATCGTCCACAGTCCAGCGAGCACTAAAGTGAGTACCACACGGAGAAATGTTGCACCCGCTCCGACAAAAATTCCGCGGACTTCTGTTTTCGTAAGACCGGCTAGCAAAATGCTCATCTTCATGAACGCATAAGCCACGCCCACCAAGATCGCGCCCAAAAGTAGACGCGATATCCAAGCGCCCACAACGCCGATACTTTGTTTTGTTACAGATGCGGCGCGTCTCTCCGCAAAAAACAAACTGAGATATTCTCGCGCCGGTATCAACGATATCCGCGCCACAAAGGGCAAAACCCTCGATCGTCTGAGCAGGTCCAGAACAAAAGAATGCGGGCTGTCCACAGATTCAACTTGTTCGAATTTGAATTTTTCAGTCCAGGCAATTACGGGACGCCAGATGAGCTGATCGATCATCACGATAATTCCGATCATCACGCCGAGTCCCCAAGCGATCGCCCGCATGTCGCCTGCATTGGCTGCCGTTTGCAGATACGAACCCAGTCCCGGAAGGCGCAAATCGCGATTCCCCAAAACAAACATTTCGCAAGCCATCAGAAAAAACCAGCCGCCCGCCACTGACATCATCGAATTCCAAACCAGTCCGATGGCCGCATAGGGCAGTTCCATCTGCGTAAACCTCTGCCACCAGCTCCAGCGATAGATCTCGGCGACCTCTCGCATTTCTCGCGGAATACTTTTCAGCGAAGAATAAAAGCTGAAGGTCATGTTCCAAACCTGCCCAGTAAAAATAAGAAGAATAGAACCGAGTTCCACGCCGAGCTGTCTAGTGGGAAAGAGCGCAACCATAGCCAGCATCACGCCCGGAAGAAAACTCAATACTGGAATGGACTGCAACGTATCCAGCAGGGGAATCAGGAACTTTTCGGCTTTCGCGTTGTATGCCGCGACGTATCCATAGACCAGCGTAAATAGCAAACTGCACACATACGCGATTGCGATACGTAGCACGGAAAATATCGCATATTTCGGCAGCGCGTCGGCACCGAGGTCGATTGCGGTTTGCGCGTTCGCGGGAGCCATCCAATAGTGAGTAAGCGACAGCAACGCATAAAATAAAGCGAGCCCTGCGCAAATAACCGGCAGATCCCGCAAAAGAGAAGGTACGGTCCTGGGAATTGTCCCCCAGGTTAACACTCGCGCTGATGTTTTGTTGTGCGTCATCAGTGCAAGCGCGCGGCTTCCTGGGAGTCTGCGGTTTCTCCAGGCTGAATCAACCGCAGGCGGTCGCTTTCGGAGTCGTAGGTGAAGATGTCAGCATATCGTCCCCAGTTCAACGCGGTTTCAATTTGTTGCTCCACGTCATGTGCGGGCAAGCGCTCATCCAGCAAATCGCGGAAAAATTCCAGTGGCATGGTGTGGTCTGACTTGCTTTCGAGAGCCGTGACAATCTGTTGCATCAACGGCACATGAATCAGCGCTTCGCGGAACAAACGTCTTCGGCTAGAGATATCCGCTTCAGCAAAAGCCCGTCCATGTGGAGTAATCTTCACATCTCCTTCATGTGCGGTGGCAAATCCCAGCATGATCGCCGCATCGAGGATCGGGAGCAGGTCGTCCACTTCGAGCAAAAGCGTTTCAGCCACGTGATAAAGATCTTCTTCGCCTCCGCGATCGATCAAGAGTTCGAGCAAACCCGCCACGCCTCCGGGTCGCGCGTGGGGAAGCAATGGAGTCGGTTGTTTTGCTGTAGCGGAAGGCGGCGCGAGCTCCAGCTCCGGCTTGGTCATTACTTTGTAAATGTAATCAACGTAGGGGAAGAACGCAGCGGACTTTCGGTCCCTCGGCTGGGGCAGCGCAATGCGAAAATCCGCGCGGATTCGCGCTGGATTGCGCCCCAGTACAATTACACGGTCTGCCAGCAGCACGGCCTCCTCAATATTGTGAGTCACGATAAAAATACTGCGCGTCGGGATTTGTTTCGCCAGCCATAAATCCATCAAATCACCGCGCAGGTTTTCCGCAGTAAGTACGTCCAAAGCTGAAAATGGCTCATCCATAAAAAGGACTTCCGGTTCCACGGCTAGCGCGCGCGCGAACCCTACACGCTGCTTCATACCACCCGACAGCTCTTTGGGATACGCCGTCTCAAAATTTTTCAAACCTACCGCATCTATGGTCTTCAGCGCTCTGCGGTGCCGTTCCTCATGTACCATTCCTCTTGCGAGCAATGGCGATTCCACGTTTTCCAGCACTGTGAGCCAGGGAAATAAAGCAAAACTTTGAAATACAATCGCGACGTTTGGGCTGCACGCTCCGACCGGCGCTCCATGCCACAGAACTTCGCCTGACGTCGGAGCTGCCAGGCCCGTGAGCATTCGCAAAAGGGTGGATTTCCCGCTTCCCGAAGGACCTAGCAGCGCGATAATCGTATTCGGCTCCACTGATAAATCCACTGGTGCGATCACTTGGATTTCGCTTCCATCCTTCTGCGTAAAACTTTTTGAAATTCCGCGCGCTTCGATGATCGGTTTCTCATCAGTGGAAATCCTTGCAGCGACTTCTTTTTCCTGCGCCGCTTCGGAGATTTGCTCGGAGTGCGGCGCGGCGGTGGAACCTGCTTCCGCAAGCTCATCCATCAAGGAATTCCAAGCTTCTTCAGGAAGAGCGTCCAGAAAATGATCGCGCTCCGCTTGGCTCATCGCCTCCACTATCGCGGCCATCTCGTGAAGGGGACGCGCGTGAAGCAGGACGTAGGCATGGAAATAGGGCAGATGATTCACGATGGAGGCGGCAAGCGGAATCGGCAGCCGGCGAAACAGAGCTTGCTGCTCTTCGAACCTCATAGCCATGATCGAATCAGCGACATCGCTGGGACTTAGCTCCCTAAGAAGTTCGATCGCGGACTCCCATTTTTGTTGGGAGAGAAGTTCTTGAAGTTTTGCAACCATTGACGCACTCATATCGGCACTGAACAGCCTACTACGGATTTCCGAGGACGAAACTGCGGATTATAGTTTCAAAACGCTTCAGTTGATCGTTCTTATGTTGCTTTTTCGGCTTGAGTACCAGCAAGGACTGTATCCGGAATGTGGAAAAATGGATCGTGCGCAAACTTCAGTTTGCGGCTGGTCGAAGTAAACTTCGGCTCTGCCGCCCTTGGTTGCACTCGCATAGTAATAAGTCACCGACCCTAGCGCGTTGCCGCTGACTTTACTCGACCTCCGTGCGAACGACACCCAGTCAGCAATGTACACGAACACCAGCAGCCCAATGATCACCGAAATTATTCGGTTTACGCTCATATGTTCACGATCCAGCGCATCATTCTATAGTTTATTGCAGAAGAAAAGTCTGGAATCCACGGCAGGGGGGCGCTGCAAGGCGTGCCACGGCCAACCTTGCCTGAACTTCCCGTTTTCAGTACCATAAAGCCCCAGCTCTTATCGTCCGCGCTTTATCCAGCGTGACGTTCATTCCTTCTGAGGCAAGCTCAATGGCACAACGAAATTCTTCCGCGCACCACGATATTCCTACGCTCGAAAAGGCGCGCACCGGCATCGCCGGGCTGGATCAAATCAGTGGCGGCGGTCTCCCGAAAGGGAGGACCACTATTGTGTGTGGCGGTCCTGGGTGCGGTAAGACCATGCTAGGACTGGAGTTCCTCGTCCGCGGCGCCACTCAGTTCAACGAGCCGGGGGTTTTAGTAGCGTTCGAGGAAACTCCCGAAGAGATGGCCCGAAACGTCGCGTCTCTGGGTTTTGATCTAAAGGATCTCGCGGAGCGCAAGAAACTTTCCCTCGATTTTGTGTATGTGGAGCCGAGCGAAATTCAAGAAACCGGGGAATACGACCTGGAGGGCTTATTCATACGCTTGCAGCACGCCGTCGATTCGGTAGGGGCTAAACGAGTGATGCTCGACACGCTTGAGGCTCTGTTCTCGGGATTCAGCAATCCCGGAATTCTTCGCGCCGAAATTCGCCGTCTTTTCCGTTGGCTGAAGGAAAAAGGCCTCACTTCCATGGTCACAGCGGAAAAAGGCGAAGGCACTCTTACGCGGCACGGCCTTGAAGAATACGTTTCCGATTGCGTCATTCTTTTGGATCACCGCATCACCGAACAAATTTCCACGCGGCGCATGCGCATCGTCAAATATCGCGGCACCAAGCACGGTGCCGATGAATATCCTTTCTTGATCGATGAGCACGGGATGTCGCTCTTGCCAGTCACTTCCATGGAACTCCAACATAAAGTTTCGAATCAGCGCGTTCCAACGGGAGTGCCGGATCTAGACAACATGCTGGAGCGAAAGGGTTACTTCCGCGGATCCAGCGTTCTCATGACCGGTGCCGCGGGTTGCGGCAAGACAATATTAGCCGCCAGCTTCGCCGAGGCCGCTTGTAAGAGAGGAGAGCGCTGTCTCTTTATCGGTTTCGAAGAATCCATGGATCAGATCACGCGAAACATGAAATCCGTAGGCATCAATTTTGAACCTTGGATCAAGAAAGGACTTTTGATTCATAGGGCCTGGCGCCCCACGCAATATGGAATGGAAATGCACCTGCTTCGCATCCACCAGCTCATCGAAAAATACGAGCCTTCTAACGTGATTATCGACCCCATCACAAATTTGATTACCGCGAGTACAGAAAAGGATGTTCATTCCATGCTCATGCGTCTGATGGATTTTCTGAAAGAAAAAGGAGTCACTTCGGTATTCACTAGTCTTTCCAATGTTGGCGAGATTGCGGAAAGCGAGGTGGGCATATCTTCTTTAATCGACACTTGGGTGTTATTGCGTTACACGGAACTTTTTGGAAAGAGACACCGGGGCCTTTTCGTCCTGAAGGCTCGCGGCATGGCGCATTCCACTCAGCTTCGCGAAATGCTCATAACTTCGCAGGGAATAAAGTTAGGTCCGGCCGCTGCATTGCTCGCCTATCGCGATCGGGAACGAGAACCTCAGCTTGACCATCAAGCAGCCCTTCCCAAAAGCGTGCGTAGCAAGGGAAACCGGCGCACGGCCGCACTAACACGCCGGTCTTCACGAGGTGCGCGATGAAAAAGAACTCCCAAGAACCGGCGGCCTGTGCAGATAATCATTTTCAGCTTCGGCTGTATGTGGCGGGCCAAACGCCGAAGTCCGTGGCTGCCTTGTCCAATCTGAGGCGTATCTGCGCCACGCACCTGGACGGACGGTATCGCATAGAGGTAATAGATTTAATGAAGAACCCGCAACTGGCGCAGGGTGACCAGATCCTAGCCATACCCACGCTGGTACGTAACCTTCCAAAGCCAATACGCAAAATAATCGGTGACCTCTCGGATACCGAACGCGTCTTAATTGGGCTGGACCTCCGCGGCTTGCAAGTTAGCAAGGCGAACAAGAATGCGGGAGCTTAATTTGAAACCCAAATCTGAAGCGAAGAATTCAAGCACACGCTCGCGCAAGTCGCTCGCTTCCAAAAAGATGTACCGATTGCGCTTGTACGTCACCGGTCAAACCCCTCGTTCCGCCTCCTCTTTGCAAAACCTGAAAGACGTTTGCGATGAATACCTGGCGGGAAGATTCGAGCTCGACGTGGTCGATATTTATCAGCAACCCGAACTAGCGCGCGAAGCACAAATTATTGCAGCTCCCACTTTAATAAAAATGCTCCCTCTGCCTTTACGCAAGCTCGTCGGCGACCTCTCCAACCGGAAACAAGTAATGATCGGACTGGATATAAAGGACGAAAAGGCATAGTGGTATGTTGCCCCGCAAAAAACCCGCTAAGGTTTCCAAGAAAAAATCCTCAGGGGCTCGCAATAAAGTTTTACGGGCTCGTGTGCAGGAGCTTGAAGACACGCTGATGGCAATTCGCCAGGGTACTGTGGACGCTCTCGTAATCAGCGCGCCGACCGGTGACCAGGTATTTACGTTACAAGGGGCCGAGCATCCCTACCGAGTGCTGGTGGAGACAATCAACGAAGGTGCCGCTACGCTCGATGCCGAAGGCACAGTGCTCTATGCCAATACGCGTTTCGCACAGTTTCTGAATGTCCCTCTTGAGAAGTTTATTGGCGCGCCACTGCAGAGCCATGTTCCGCCGTCTGCTCACGAAAAGCTCTGGGGTTTAATCCAGGAAAGTCTAAGTGAAAATATAAAAGGCGAAATTAGTCTTGAAACTGAAGAAGGCCGTCCTCGCCTAATCCAATTTTCCTTAAGCGCCGTGAAGAGTTCCATTCCGCAAACCATTTGCGTTGTGGCTACGGAATTGACGGAGTTGGCAGAAGCGAACGAAGCTCTAAAAGCTAATGGAGAAGCGCTTCGCCAACTTTCCAGCCGGCTGCTTCAGCTTCAAGACGAAGAACGGCGGCACATTGCTCGCGACCTTCACGACATTACCGGCCAGAAGCTTGCCTTTCAGTCCATCGTATTATCTCAACTGAACAATGCGGCAACCGATCCCGCCACTAAGATCGCCGTGGCCGAATGCCAACAGTTGACGAGCCAGGTCAGCGAAGAAATCCGGACTCTTTCATATCTCTTGCATCCGCCGCTGCTTGATGAGCTTGGCCTTTCATCGGCCGTGCATTGGTACACGCAAGGGTTCGAAAAACGCACCGGAATCCATGTTGAAGTGGACATCGCTCGCGATTTTCCGCGTCTGCCTGCGGATGTGGAAACCACGTTGTTCCGCATCATTCAGGAAAGCCTAACCAACGTCCACCGTTACGCGGGGAGCCCCACCGCGTTCATACATGTTTTGCGCGTTGACGCGGAAGTGAAACTGCAGATCGGCGACCACGGGAAGGGAATTCGAGCGGACATTCTGAAGTCGTCTCGCAACTCGGTTGCCCCGTTGGGAGTCGGCATTCAGGGTATGAAAGAACGCATGCGTCAACTTTCGGGACGCTTGGAAGTAACTTCACGGCCGAATCAGGGAACGGTAGTAACCGCCACTTTGCCCATCCGCGAGCAACGGGCTGAATCCGGTACATCTGATGGACGCCCGGGCCAGCGGTCATTCAAGTCCAACGGCGATGTCCTGGCGGACAGCGGGCCTCGAAGTCGAATTCTAATTGCCGACGACCACGAAGTGTTGCGGCGAGGCATACGAACCATGCTCGAGTCTGAAAAGAATTGGGAGGTTTGTGGTGAAGCATTCGATGGTCAAGAGGTCGTCGAGAAAGCGATTGCGCTGAGCCCCGACCTGATCATCCTCGATATAAACATGCCCGTCCTCAACGGAGTTGCAGCCGTGCGGAAGATATTATGTGAACGTCCAAAAACGCGGATCCTGGTTTTCAGTGTTCACGAATCGGATCAGACCATTCGCGAGATTCTTTCGTCTGGCGCGCATGGATATTTATCCAAGACGAAAGCCGGAGAGGAGTTAGTACAGGTAGTGAAACTGCTTCTGAGCGGCAAAACGTTCTATCCAGAAAAAGCGGCTGCAAATTAGTCGAGCTGCAAACTTCTTTCATTTTTTTCAGCCATCGTGCGTCGCGAGCGTCTAATTTCGGGCTGTAAGTGTCCAGAGTCGCGGAGGTTAATCGAAATTTAACTACAGCAACTCGGCCTCAGCTCTACAGGTTTCCCCGCATGGCGAATTCACTTAAAAGAACCCTATAGTACGCCGCCATCAGAATGGCGCCTGCTTTTAGCCATTTGCGCCGATTGGCATCGAAACTAGATGGAATCGCACGAAGGAGAAAAGCTCCATGCTCAGGACCATTCTCATTGTTATCATTGTGTTGTTACTGCTCGGATCGTTGCCGACTTGGCCGTATAGCGCGGGCTGGGGCTACTATCCAAGCGGTGGCCTCGGACTCATCCTCATCATTCTAGTCATACTTATACTCGCAGACCGTTTATAACCCTTTAACGTCGGCTCGCGCACAGAAGCATTGACGCGCCCGGTCTCTGGCGTTAGTCTCGCTGCAGAACGAGCGCGGTGCTCCAACCCCTTTGGGAGTGATATATGCCCAGTTCAACTTGGAAAGGCTATTTGACGTTTGGCCTCATCTCGATTCCTATTCGGCTTTCACCTGCTGCGCGCACAGAGCGAATTAGCTTCAATCAGTTGCATAAAGTCTGCCACGCTCGACTGAAGCAGCCTTTATTCTGCCCGACGTGCGATCGAATGGTAGAGCGTTCTGAAATAGAAAAGGGCTACGAGTACGAAAAGGGGCAGTACCTTCTCTTCTCCCAGGAAGAACTGGACGAAGTTGAGCCGGAAACCGCGCGAACAATGGATATCCTCGAATTCGCCAAGCTCGACGAAATTGATCCCGTCTATTTCGACGCATCCTATTACGTAATTCCAGAAGAACCGGGGCAGCGGGCCTATCAGCTTCTAATGGAAGCTATGGAGAAATCCGGGTACGCGGGGATCGCGAAAATCGCTATGCACAACCGGGAATACATCGTGATCATTCGTCCGCGCGAGCGTGGCCTCACGCTTCACACCATGTTTTATAACAACGAGATTCGTCCTGCCGCTGAATACGGTCACACCGACAAGGCTCAGATTAAGGAACAGGAACGCACGCTCGCTGAGCAACTCATCGAGAGTCTGGCAGCCCCTTTTGAACCCGGCAAATACCAGGATACTTACCAGAGTAGTTTGCAGGAGTTGATTGATGCCAAGGCCAGCGGCCGCAAGATCGCGGTCGTCCCGCGTGCAGCCTCCAAAACGCCAGTGATAGATTTAATGGAAGCGCTGAAGAAGAGTCTCGCGAACAAAACAGCTGTGGCTGCTGAAAAGAAGCCCACGGTTGTTCGCGCCTCGAAAACTGAAAGAAAACAGGGAAGAAAGGCGGGATGACCCGCCTTATTCTCTGTGCCATTCGTTAGGCCGGATTGCAGCAGACTTGCCCTCTGAAGGCGACGGCAGCGCAGAATATCTCTTCCTCTTAGGCGTTGGTTTGGATTCCATATGCCACGTGACTTATCCGATAAAGCGAAAAGAAACCCCACGCAGTACAACATCGAAGCTATCGCGAAACTGGAACAAGATGCGCTTGAGCGGCGAACGGCAGCCGAACGTCTAAGCGAAGCCATTGCCAAATTCATCGGCAGCGCAACTTTCCTGTTATTGCAAATTCTTCTTGTGCTGGCTTGGATCGCGATTAATTTAAATCTGATTCCTGGCGTAAAGGCTTTCGATCCGTTTCCATTCGGCGTACTAGCTGTGGTCGTTTCGTCAGAGAGTGTGGTGCTCACTATTTTTGTGTTAATTAGCCAGAATCGCATGACGCGCCAAGCCGAAAGGCGCTCTCACCTAGATCTTCAGGTCAGCATGCTCGCGGAGCAGGAACTTACGACCATGCTGGAGATGCAACAGAAAATGTGTCAACACATGGGTGTCGATGTAGCTTCGTCGAAGCAGGAGCTGCAAGGTTTCGCTAACGCCACTGATGTCCATAAGTTAGCCAGTGAATTAGAGGACAAACTTCCTGAACAGTAGTCTCCCCTAGGCCGTACTACGGCAATCTGTTTTTCCTTCTAATGACATCACCTTATGGCCCGCCTCTGGGCCGCTACGTATCCTCCTTGCTGCGCACCGGCCCCGCTGAAATGTGGTGTGCGCCCTTGAATTAGCGGCGCATCGGCGCGCGAAAGAAATTTTGAATGGCAATTAAACTTTACAAGGAGACTCATCATGGAACACAAAGCCCTAAAGGAACTATTTGTTGACGAATTGAAAGATCTCTATAGCGCTGAAAATCAGCTCATCAAGACCCTGCCGAAAATGGTCAAGGCTGCCACCTCCGACGACCTTCGCGCCGGATTCGAACACCATTGGGAGCAAACGAAAGAGCATGCTCGCCGCATTGAGGAGATTTGCAACGAGCTCGGCGAAAAACCGAGCGGCAAGAAGTGCGCCGGCATGGAAGGACTCATTGAAGAAGGCCGGGAAATGATGGATGAGTACGAAGACGATGTGTTGGACGCAGCCATGATTTCTGCCGCCCAACGCGTAGAGCACTACGAAATCGCGGCCTACGGCACAGTTCGCACATATGCCGAGCTACTTGGCCACAATCGAGCCGTTGAACTTCTCGAGGAAACTCTGGAAGAAGAGAAAGAAACGGACCAGAAGTTGACCGAACTCGCGGGCGCCATCAACGTGGAGGCCGCAAACGCTGAGGGTTCCGACGAAGTTGAGGAAGAAGACGCCAACACCCGCAGACAGAAATCCAGAGCTGCGCGCGCCTAATAATTAAAGTTGATCGCGGGGGAGCTTCGGTAAAAGCAAGTCACGATCGAAGCTCCCCGACGCCAATCATTTTCTACCACTCCAGAACTCCGCTGTCCGTAAGGGTCTTTTTGTGCCATCCTTTGGAGTCCTGTCAGTACTCAGCACATCAAATAACTAAGAGATTTCGAAGGCATGGAGCGACATCGAATAGTTATTCTCGGCGGCGGTTTCGGCGGGCTAAGTGCTGCGCACGCGCTGAAAAACGCCCCTGTAGAAGTAACTCTCCTCGATCGCTGCAATTACCATCTTTTTCAACCGCTTCTGTACCAAGTGGCCACAGGCTCTCTTTCTCCGGCGAATATCGCTGCTCCGTTGCGGCAAATTCTGCGACGTCGGAAAAACACGAAAGTGTTGCTGGCGGAAGCGGTGGACATAGACGCCACCAACCGCCGCGTTATCTTAAGCGATGGCGAAGTGCCGTACGACACCCTGATCGTCGCCACCGGGTCCACGCACCAATATTTCGGCCACGACGAATGGGAACAATTTGCGCCTGGTTTGAAAACGGTGGAAGACGCCACCGCCATGCGGCGTCGCATTCTTCTCGCTTTTGAAGCCGCTGAACGAGAACCGGACCCTGCGAAGCTCAAGTCCTGGATGACGTTTGTAATTGTCGGCGGCGGGCCTACTGGCGCTGAATTGGCGGGTGCTCTCGGCGAAATTGCTCATGACACGCTTACGCACGATTTTCGCGACATCGATCCATCGCAAACGCAGATCATTTTAGTCGAAGGAACTGATCGCGCTCTCCCCACCTATCCGCCGAAGCTTTCCGAAGCTGCGCGCAAAATGCTTGTGCGTTTGGGCGTAACCGTTCGCACTGGAGCAATGGTCACCGACGTGAAGGCCGATTCCGTCACTATTCGCGACGGCGATCGCACAGAGTCGATACCAACTCGTACAGTTCTCTGGGCCGCCGGCGTTTTAGCTTCTCCTTTAGGAATTATCCTTTTTAAGAAAGCTGACGCACCCGTCGACAAACTCGGCCGCGTGCTCGTAAGTCCGGATCTGAGCGTCCCCGGACATCCTGAAATTTTTGTTATCGGCGACCTTGCCAATTTCAGCCACCAAACCGGCAAACCGCTTCCAGGTGTCGCCCAACCGGCCATTCAGCAAGGCCACTACGTGGGGAAAGTAATTCGGGCGCGTCTGCAGAACAAGAAATTGTCGCCGTTTCACTACTTCGATAAGGGAAATCTGGCTACTATCGGTCGAGGCGCTGCAGTGGCAGATTTAAACTGGCTCCAAATTTCGGGGCTGCCTGCGTGGCTGATTTGGATCTTCATCCATCTGTTATACATCGTACAATTTCAGAACCGTCTGCTAGTTTTGCTCCAGTGGGCTTGGCTTTACATTACGTTCGATCGCTCCGCGCGTTTAATCACGGGTGAAAATCCGCTTCCCCTAGATCTGTGAATCGGTTTTTCAGACGTTAGGATCCTCGCTGGCGCGTAGTCGTCCCGATTTAATCGCTTTCACCAGGACTTCATGATCGCGCTCGGTCTGCCCTGCGTACCTAATCGCAAATTTTGCGATGGCGCGATCGAGCGTATCTTTCTTTCCGGCATATCCTCCAATTTGCGCCGCATCGCCCGTACGCGCGTGCCCTCGCGCAAGCACCCATCCGCAAACTTCCACATATTCCTGCCAGCATGTCTTCGTAATCCGCTCGAGCGGAACTGACATCTTCATGTCGCGAAGCTGCCTGAAATAATAGTCATGACCTTCGTCGTCGCGCGTCCAGCCCAGAAATACATCGCTTGCTGATTGCAGCATGCGTTGCCCAGTCACCACTCGCTCGCCCTGATTCAGATACCGGCTCTTCGCGGTGTAAGGCTGCAGCACCGAAGCATGCGCTTCTTTGAATTGGAGAAACAACGGATCGTTCTTTCCCGCCATCATCAACATCACTGCGCAACGTGTTCCCACACTTCCCACGCCCACCACTTTGCGCGCAATATCGACGATTTGGTAGCGGTCCAGAATCACACGCCGCTCTTCGGGCAGCGTCAGTCTATAACGGTGAAACATATCGCGCACATGTCTACTGGCTTTGCCGTAGTTGCGCGGATGATACATCAAGGGCAGCTTATCGATAATTCGTATGCGACCTTTTTCTAGGTCTGTGATTCGTGGAAAAATGTGTTCGGCCGTTTGCAAACGCGCCTCTTGCTCGATTTCCTCCCAACGTTTTTTGTCGCGTGCCGTCTTTGCGTCATACACCAAAATCTCGGCATCAATGTGCGAGTACCACGCATCGATCGCGCGCATCCGCGCATACACCCGCATATGCTTGCGATAAGAAGCTACCATTTGGCGTACAGTGTCAGAGCATTGACGACTACTCTCGCCTCTGTCGCCACCCGCCAGGACAATACTCGCTGCCAGTCGTTTCAAGTCCCATTCCCAAGGAGCCGGAAGCGTCTCGTCGAAATCATTGATATCGAAAACGAGCCGGCGTTCGGGCGAACCGAATCCCCCAAAATTAAGGACGTGGCAATCGCCGCAAGCCTGCACACGGATACCTGTCACGGGTGTTCGCGCCAGGTCAAACGCCATCAAAGCCGCCGCGCCGCGGAAAAACCCAAATGGCGAACGCCGCATTCGGGCATAGCGAATTGGTAATAGCTCCGGCAGTCGTCCCCGGTCCGACTCCTTTAATAGCTCTATAGGGTCGGGGCGATTCGGTGTGGGTTTCCATTTCGCATGGGAGGCTCGCGGAACTTTTTCGCGCAAAGCTCTGCCCGCCGCCATACGCTGCTTTACAGTCGGACCCACTAAGCTCGATGCGCCTCGATCGTTGGCCGCATCCCTCTTTCGTTCGGATTCTGTTTTGATGTCGTTGGTATTTTTCACGGATCCTGGCTGCCAGTTGTTTGCTTATGCGCGATTGCCGTTCCGGCCTTCCTGGAAGGCGAGCGCAATTCTCTGCTTGAACGTGCGCGCGCGTCAAGGTTAGTCGCGACCTTCTGAATTTCCTCGTGGAATAAAGAAAGAATGCTCGGAACGCGAGAGATCAGAGGGCTAAGAAGAGATGATAACTGGCAAATCCCAGCGCCGCGCCAATGGCCGAACCCGCCAACACGTCGCTGAGGAAATGCATACCCAGGATGATCCGCGATGAAGCGATTAGAAAAGCTACGGCCAGCAAAGGGGTCTGTAGGTCAGGATAAAAAAGTCCGATTGACAGCGCTACCGCGAATGCTGTGATGGAATGTCCGGAGGGAAAAGAATATTTGTCCGGAGGCAGGATCGAGGCCCAGCAGTGCGGTTCGATTTCGCACGGTCGTTGGCGGCGGTTGGAGCGTTTGATCGTGCGAAAGAGGAAAATTCCCACCGCGGCAGACAATGCTCCGGCGCCAAGAGCCAAGAAACGTCTATCCCCACCATACAGCAATAGAATCAAACCCAGCGCATACCAAAGCCAGCCATCTCCCATTCGCGTGGTCACGATCATAAATATGCGGAACCAGCGCGGTGCCCGCCATCGATGCACGCGCCGCATCAGGCGATGATCGTTCGATTGAATCTGGTTCCAGACAGCCTTGGCTACGGTCATATGAACTCCTCCGTCGCAGGTTGGGGCGCCGGCAACCAATGGGATTTCTTTTGCACTTCCGATTCGCCAAGAATTTCTTTCGCCCAGTGACGTCCGAATTTTTTCTCATGGTAATAGTTCAAGTAGGTAATCCCGGGGATCAGGACGCCCAAGGGCGCCAACAAAGCGGTCCAAGATTTTTCGCGCATCATTTCACCGGCAATCAGAAGCACGTCGCGAGTGAGCTTTCGAAAACTGCCGGATTCTCCGGCCACGCGTCCGATCCCGTTGCGCAAGCCAGCGAAGAATTCCTCTTTGTCCCGTGCGCCAGGCACCTCGGTGTAAGCTGTTCCAGCAGACGGCAGGGCGTGCGCGTCGCTTCCACCAATCGAGATTTTGTTCCAGCGTCTCGCCAGTTGCGCGGCGTATTGGTTGGCGCTTTCGAGCATTGTGCTGTTCCGCGCTTCCACTGCTGGAAAATATTCCTGGAACCATTCGAAGTCCTCCGCCGCGCGCTTTCCCGTGACGCCTGAAAAGACGTGATTGATGCTGAAGAAAATTCTTCGCTCGGTCAGATACATCAGCAGCGAAAGCAGATCGCCTCGTCTTCGCAGCAGGTGGTTATGTTGTCGCTCGCTCACGTCGTAAACGCCGATGTGAGCTTCTGTCCCGCTGGGCATCTGGCAGGTGAGTTCCGCGCTGACGAAGAAATCCGGCAAGTGACGGAATTTTTCCGAACCTTCTATCGAGTCATGGTCCGTAAAGGTGAACAAATTCATTCCGCGCCGGCGAAGTTGCGCGTACAACTTTCCTGGATCGCTGTAACACTCTCGGCAGAAATTTTTGACAAAGGGGGTGGTACAGGCTCCGGAAAAGTATGAATGGACGTGAAGATCGCACTTCACAACGACAAGAGTAGAAGATGGAGGTTACGGGGATGTGACATTCCTGCTAATCTTATGATAATTAACCTATTTAACTATTTGGACACCCATCGCGGAACTTTAACATTCCAGTAGCAAAATGCAGCAAATCGACTGGAAGACTAGCCGGATGGAGCGAATTGAGTTCTGCTTTTTCGACGCCGGTGGAGGCCACCGCGCCGCAGCTACGGCACTTGAAATGTCCATCCGATCCCAGGGACTTTCATGGGATGTTCGCCTCACCAACCTGCAAGAACTACTTGATGAACTGGATATCCTGAAG
>JABDEK010000028.1 GCA_013287135.1 Acidobacteriota bacterium
TTGATGTACAGCCATAGGGACAAGAGAAAGAAGGTGATTCGAGAGCTCCGATAGAGTCGGTGCTCGTAGCGCCCCCCAAACGGGGAACGAGATAGCAATGACAGGTAACACAGAAGTTCGAGTTGGACGAGTGGTGACCTTTTTCTTTGAAAAGGGATTCGGATTCCTCGCAGAAAATGTAACGGATGCCAGTGGTAAGAGCGTGGTCCTCCAGCACTTCTTTCATATTACATCCTGTAATTTTGAGCCGAGAACCGGAATGGTGGTTCAGTTTCGCGTCGGTCAAGGCAAAAGAGGACCGGCGGCTGTCGATGTCGAAGTATATGAATCGGCGAAAACAAAACTCCCCGGACTCGATGCGCTTTCGGGCAAGACTTCCCCAACGGAAGGTGCCCAGTGAACGTCGAAATTATCGATGCTTTGAAGAAGTACATTCATCAAGGTGACGCAGACGCCGATTTGAAAGAGCGCTTGATGAATAAGCTGAGGATGACCAGCGAAGACGCAGATTTGTATTTGGCGAAAGCGCACGCTGACCTCGACGGTTCCCCGACTTCAGTTGTAGCTGCCGATGCGCCAGCCCCCGAGTGGCAACCACCCCAGCACGTCGAAGTTGAGCTAGCCACAGCGGACCCGGAAGAGCTTGGTCTAGACCCGATTGATAGTGAAGGCGATGCCAGATTGGCTGACGCAATCATCGAAGCAAAGCGAATGCAGAAAGTCGCAGAGTTCGTGGACCCGCTGCCGAATGTGCCTGCGTTTTTGAAGAACATTCCGAATTGGATTCGCTGGCGCTTGGAGACCGGCGACAACGGCAAACCCGCAAAGGTTCCGTACCGGGTTGACGGTCGCAAAGCAGCATCGACGAGAGCGGAAGACTGGAGCGAATATCGCATCGCAGTCACCGGTACACCAATCGACCAAACGCAAGGTGTCGGATTCGTGGTCAACGGCGGCATCGTGGGCTTCGACCTTGATGGCTGCCGCGACCCAAAGACCGAAAAGCTGGCTCCGTGGGCCGAGAGCATAGTCGATATGCTCGACAGCTACACTGAAGTGACGCCATCGCAGACTGGCGTTCGTGTTTGGGTTCGTGGAACGGTGCCCGGCACGGACAAAGTCTTCAATCTCGACCCAGCGGTTGGATTTGGGGATAAGGTAAAGATTGAAGTTTTCACTGACGACAGATATTTCACTGTCACTGGCGAACCGTTGTTCAACGAGTCGGTCGATGTGGAAGAACGCGACCTTACCGCCGTCTATAAACTGTGTCACGACACCCGTAGTCAGCACCCCGCGCCGACCAAATCGAAGTCGGCATCAGCGACTGCAGTGGGACCTGGCGGCAAGCAATCAGTGCCAGTCGTGCAGACCGGTTTCTTTGGAACCGACAAATTATCCGTGTTGATGAAAGGCGAAATCAAATCCACAGAGCCATTCGTGATTGATGATGGCGTCGGTAATTCAATAACGTATGCATCGCACAGTGAAGCCGATATGGCACTCGCAACTGTATTGGCGCTTGAACACGGCGACAATTCGGAATTGATTGACGCTGAGTTTAGAAAGTCTCCGTTGTGCCGCGACAAGTGGGTCAACCGCGAAGACTATCGCGATGAGACTATAGCGAAGGCGATTAAATCGGCTGGAGAAATTAAGTCGAAGACCTCCGGTCAGATGTCCATCGCAGCTCAGGCTCCCGCGCAAGCCCCTGTACCTACGGTTCCGTACAGCGAAGAAGTCATTCCACCGTTTGACCCAACGGTCATCACCGGTGTCTACAAGAAAATTGTAGACCTCGTGTGTCGAGGTACGACCATTCCGCCGCAATTTGTGTTTCTTGCATCGAAGGTCTTCCTCGGGGCTCGCATGGCGAATGCCATGAGGTTCGAGAATCTCGAAGATAATTCTTGTTACTACGGTGCAGCCATCGCAGAGACCGGAACAGGCAAGGGTCTCGCGTGGAAGCGAGTGCTAAACAATCTCTTTAGGGCTACCGGCATCCTCGACTGCGGAGTCAAAATTATCAACAGCGCCGACAGCGGTGCAGGGTTGAAAGACGCCTTCTTTGAACCACCGGAGTATCAGCCTATCGTTTGTTACATAGACGAGGTCACTTCGCTAGGTCACAAAGGCGGCGACAAAAAACAACCCGAGATTGTAGATGCCATCATCGAGCTGGCGAACAGCAGCAGCATCAGCAGGGTGAAAGCAAAACGGAAGGGTGAGAAGACCAACGTCACGACAGACCACGCTCATCTATCGCTTTATATGTGCGGCCAAAACGGCGAAGTCTTTATGTCCAGTTTCGCCGGTAGAACGAAGCTAGGGCTCTATGACCGTTTTTATCCAGAGTATTCCGAGCCAGTTGAAGGCGGAGACCTGCCCGAAATTCAGCCCGGCGAAGCCTATCGGTTGCTTGAAGAAATTAACAAGTTGAAGTTCTCTGGCCAAATGACCATGACGCCAGAGACAAAGCAAAAGTTAAGTGACTATTGGAAGAGTCAGCCCGAGAAAGTCAGAAAGAAGCCACGCTTCAAAACATATTTGACACTCGATATGTACATGGCTGCCTTCGGTCGCGGCCAAATGACGGCTGGGCCGGAAGACCTCGATGTCGCAATCACAATCTTCGAGCGTCAACTTATCATCCGTAATGCTCATTTCACGGAAGAGGTTCCTGACAGGATAGGGCTCTACTTGGGCAACCTAAAGATAATGACCGAGCAGATGCGGCGTCAATTGAATGCCGGTGAACCAATCGCACAAGTCGCCAAATCTCTTCGCTTGGTCCACGAGCACGCCGTCCGTAACCCCGGCACCGCGAGCGAATTGCAAATACTCACAAACCTGCCAAATCTCCTGCACTATTTCTTCTTGCTTTGGAGAGAGGTTCTCCAAATCCAATCTTGACATCGCTTCCTGCTTCGGCATCCCTGCCGTCTTGAATTCTCCTTCGAAAGATTGACTGACGAAAGAAGTCGTTACCCAGTGATATTGATTGAACTGCTGTCCGCTCGCCTTGCGGCGGATTTATGATTCGAACTGCTGCTTAAAAAGTTGCTCCATCGCCACAGCGATGCTTTCGACGCTGATGTTTTCTTTATCCATCCGGTCGAGGATATTTTTCCAACGCTCGACGATGCTTTCGCCACTAAACAAAAGCGGAAATGGGTGAACAGCTTGCTGAATTTCGCTCAATTTATTTAAGAGTGCGTGCAGTTTGGCGGCGTCGTCAGAGCTCAGGTCTTGAATGCCCGATGTACACAGACTCAAACGGCTCGATGGAATCCCAACAATGGCGCAGGCCACCTTACCTGCAATACCAAGGTGCCGCATCTTTGCAGGAAGTGTGACGCCGTTGCTGAGTGCCGGTAAAGCCATCGTGCTCCTAAACGCCGCCGCATATTTTTGCGGCACAATAAAAATTTCGCAGACCCTTAGTTTTGGGCTACGTTGAAAACGTTTTCGTCTATGGAAGCCTGCTAGGGTTTCCGCCTGCTACCGAAAATAAAGAAGGGCACCACTGGCGCGATGCCCCGCTTTCGGATGGCTCCGTTTAAGGAGTTCGACTCTAGCAGGTGAGTCGAAAATCAAATTGGTCGTCCGAGGACTCGACGGTCGCTCGGCTTAAATCGGGGAGTTGGTCTCCTCATAGGGGGTTCAAACGTGGTCGCTATTTCACACGCTCTTGAAACTGCAAGGCTTGAATCTCAAACTCGGTGGCGAGCACCGCAAGTAGGCGAGTTTGTCTTCCCTAAGATGTCTGGATTACAGCACTAGTTTTTCAAAAGCGTGGTCAAGGCCCAGCGGGTCAGCAACTTCCGTTGCCCGATTTGCTCGCGCCAGCTCTCCAACGTCGGGCAGCTTATCAAAGCATGACGTAGCAGCTCAGCACTCATCCTTCAGCTCCACGCGTAGGATAGGCCGTGCTGCGCACAGGAGCCACGTACAGCCACGGCGAGAGGTAGGAGGGACACCGGCGTGGGTGGGTACGCCTCGGCCATCGTAGCCACGGTCGTGAGTACTGAGGAGTACCTTCCGGGGGGGCCCTCGAATTTAGCGATGCGGCACCGGCTCTCCCCCCGGGTATCGATAGGGGACCCTAGTGGACAGTCCGGTCTGTAAGTTGTTGAATCTATGCCACGTAGCACGCCATCGGAGCCTCGGATGGGGCCGGGGCTGCTACGCACGCCGGTCACGGCGGGGGTGCAAAGGAGTCTCTTTGCCCTATGGCCCTCTTACTTATTAATAAGTCAGTTGTTTTTATTGACTTGCAATGGTTCTGTCGCTTCCGGCTTTTCGCTTCTCGCTCCCCGATTCATTGCGCCGATTCGTTGCGGGGAGGTGGGTAAGCTCGTTGTTGTGTTGCTGTTGTGAGGTTTTGTTGGTCGAACGCCAGAGATTACGCTATTCTTTGGCGGTTTCATGGGCTCCAATTCACAATCGACCGTTTTTGAATCACGTAAACTACTCATTGTAAAAGGCTTACTTGGAATTACGGCACTTGCGCCGCAGATTTCGTTCTGTTATTACCGAAAATGGCCGAAAAGTCAAAATACTAGCGCTCCTCAATGAAACGCGTGGCACACGCTACCGCATTTCCCGGTCATCAAATCGACTTGCTACGGTCGCTCGACTTGAGCGGAACCTTCAAACTGCTGACCACAGAGAAAGTGACCCGCTACGACGACTTGCTACATGCACGCACACCCCCCAAAAAAATACACGCATAAAAAGGGTGTTGCGTGAGAGTAGCAACTCGGTTTTTTTGAGCTTTTGACTCGCTACAACATACATAATAAATTAGTTAGCAAAAATCCATCTGCTACGGTACAGGTTTCGCTTTCGCTTCGCTTTTATCCTCACCGTAGCAAGTCGTTCCACCTCGCCAATCGTAGCAGATGGATTTGCCCTCTCGTGGACCCGCGTAGCAAGTCGTTTTCGCGCCGTCGCCGGTCAAAGACCCCGCACCTTTTCCATGTGCTACGGTTGCGTTGCTGGACGTAACACCGACTGTAACGCTGACTGGAAATCCCCAGCGGTGCTTCCTAGCTGCCAGACAGGTTCCCAACGCAATTGCCGCCACTTCTGCTTGACGCTATTCCAGAACTGGCCCACTTTGTTATTGACAACAACTCCGTCGTGTGGGATACTTATACCATTGGAGAACCCCATGAACGTAGCCATCTACAGCCGAGTCAGCAGCGACAAGCAAGACACCACAAACCAGCTCACCGAGCTGCGCGACTTCGCCCAAAAACAGGGCTGGAATATAGTCGTGGAATTCGTCGACGTGGTCACCGGTGGAACGTCCAACCGGCCACAATTTCAATTGATGCTGGCGGCTGCCGAGCGCAAGGAATTCGACACGCTTTTGTTCTGGTCTCTCGACCGCTTGAGCCGCGAAGGCACGCTCAAGACTTTGCAGCACCTCGACCGGCTGGACAAGGCCGGGGTCAACTACAAAAGCTTCACCGAGCAACACATCGACAGCGCTGGATTCATGAAGGACGTTATGCTCGCGATGCTGTCCACGATGGCCAAGCAGGAGAAGGTCCGCATCTCGGAACGCACCCGAGCTGGGCTCGCAACAGCTCGCGCTAACGGTTCGAAGCTTGGTCGACCGATGGTCGCAGTCAACGTTCAAAAGCTTCGCCAGCTGAGCGCAGACGGCCACAGCCAGCGTGAAATCGCCCAGCTCACAGGAATCCCGCAAGCCACGGTTTCCCGCCGCCTAATGGCATTCGAGGCTGCGTGAAAGTCCGAGCAAAGAGATGACAAAACTGAGCAGAACCCAGATTGAACGAGCCCTTAGCAAGCACGGAATTGACTATTCGGCACCGGGTTTTTACGACACACCCGCATTCAAAGCAGTTGAGAAGGAGCATCCCACATTTGTTATGTCTTACGCTGAGTACGTAGACTCGCTGACATTCCCTGACGACTACCTAGCGCGTGCGCGGAAGTCTGCTACCGAAGCGGCAGAGTTTATGCATTTGGCACTCGTTAAAGACGGACGGAGGGGCGCATGTATAGACGCATCTGGTACTTTGCAGAGAATTCTTGAACGAGAAGGAATATGGAATTATTTCGTGGTTGGAGGTCTCCGAGTAGAGTTTCCTGCCTCTAGTAGGATTCCGGATATACATTTTTGGCCGTTAGTTCATCCTGATAATCCTGCTCAAACTGGACATGCTTGGTTGCGAGTGCCGCCGTTCGCGGTCATAGATATCACGCTCCCGATTCAGGAATACTCAGCGAAAGTTGCAGCGTACTTCGGTAACTATGTAATTACCGAGGAGTCCGTCCCATACGAGGCTGAGGCGGGGGACCTGTTCGAGAACGAACTTGTTGAATTATTGATTAAGAAAAATGGGCACCATCCGACATTGAGGAATCTACCTCCTTCCCAAATAGAGTTCATGACCATTTTCCCCGCCTTTGAAATTCAGTACCGGCAACTGAGACTGAAATACATTCCGATGCGAATATCGGCCATGGACGCCGGATTGGAAGGAATGAAGAATTTATGTTTGTCGGGGAAGTATCCACTTGAATTGTATAAAGAGTTTCAGAAGGGCAAGAAAACAGCGATTTAACACCTTTGAGGGCTGATGACAAAGAAAGTCTGGACTGCCGCCGATATGGGGCGAAAAGGGATTAGGAAGATGTTGGAGCGCTTCGACCCTGACCCAGTTGAGGCGCGAAAGAAAATCGCGAAGCGAAAGAAGAAGCTGGGCGTCAATCTCGGTGGCCGACCGTGGAAGTATCCGCCGTGCCCGTTCCGATTTCCATCGACCGGCAAGCTTCGCGGATGTCACCGGTTCGAAAATGGCGTTTGCGATTGCGGTCAAAAACAGAAGTAGACAAGTGTGCAGCGTTAACCAGTGTTCAGACGGAGAAACAGATGACTATGAAAACTGTTTCACTGCCTTTAACCATCTTGATATACCTTCGGGAAGGCGAAAATGTATTGCCGATGTAACCGAGATTTCTCTCATTCATTCCGCGTTCTATTCTTTCGCCCCAACCTTCACGCCAGCAAAGTTTGCAATGAGGCCGAGAACCCAACCGGCTGCGAATAAGCTATAGATGGCCCACACGCATATCTTGTGCCACTTTTCGCTCCATTCCAGGGTATCCCGACCCTCCGTAAACGCTTCCCCCGCCAACGCGTCCGTCGCGTCGCTAATGCCGCCAAACTCAGTTGCTAACGAACCTTGGAACGCGGCATCATGCCCTTTACCGAGGTCGCTCGCTCTTTTTTCATAGTTTTCCATCCTGCCTGCTAGTGCTATGGTTGCTCGGTCATAATACTTATGGCGCGGGAGCACCTTAACGTAGGCCCGAAGGTCCGTCATTTCGGCAAAGAAACGGTATTCGTTAGATGAAAGCCATTCGGCTCTACCCTTATCAAGCGCCTCGGATGGTCCGACTGGTAGGCTCGGCTTCCCCCCGTTAGCGATAAGTGACCCTAAGTCACTGATACCACGCTGGATAACGAACAGTCTCCGCGAGAAGTAGAAGTTAGCATTTAGTTTCTCAGAACGGTCCGCAGCTGTATTGATTGCCGCCGATAGCTCCTTCAGACGTTCGTCCCAGACATCTTTGAGCACGAAGCTGGCGAGTACGGTCGATGCACTAAGAAAAGTAACGATGTTCTTGTTGTTGACGAGAACTTTTACAAATGCCTTCCAGCGTTTCTTAAGCATCATCGCTCCCTTGATTCCTTTGCGGCGCATTCTACTCTTACCGCACGTCTCTTGGAATGCGACGGGCTGGAACGTGCCATTACAGGCGATGCTTATCGACCTCAAGAACACCGATGTCACGAATCGGGAGCTGTGTTAAAATAGAACAGTAAGAACCACGGCTCGCGCAACGCGAGAAACGGGTTTTCCGAAAAGGAGAACCCGTGAAATCAAGCAACACATTTCATACTTCTGGTAGCTCTCCCACTGAAAAACCCGTCATCGATTTCGTCGTTCGCGGCGAAGGAACAATTTGGCTTTTCAATCCGTTGACGCCTGCCGCATTCCAATTCCTTTCCGAACACATTCAAGAGGACGCACAGTATCTCGGCGACTCACTTGCCGTCGAGCATCGCTACGTCTATGACCTGTTACTCGGTCTCCGTGAGCACGGTCTCTGGGCGGTGCGCGGATGAAAACGACCTCGGGGAACGGAATTGAAACAGCAAGGCAGCGAATTGCGAGCGCCTTTGAGACCGTCCACGATTCTCTCGCCGCCGAGCTGCTCAAAACGAAAGCCGAGCGCGATGTCGAGGTTGAAGTCGTGATGGAAAAACCGAGGAAGGTTGTGCCGTTGGCTCAGCAAGCCGCGCCCCTGCTCGCTTCGATTGGAAGCGTGCCAGTCTTCCGCAAGAAAGATGTCCGGTGCCACGAAATTAGCGAAGTGTTTCAAGGCAATGTGATGGACCTTTTCGCCGAGGCCGAAGCCGCGTTGGGATTTAAGGAGGAACCGACCGTGGCCACGTTGAAGACAAACATCGCGACGAAGAAGAGGAGGTTTCATCCATGAAATCCGCAAAGAAAATAACGACCTCGGAGCTTCGACGGCGGGCGGAAGACATGATTGCTGCCGGGACTATGCCCTCACTTGAGACTGTGCTCGAAGCCGTCGCGGAAAGCCGTGCAAAACATCGTGACAGAATTGTGCAAGCGCGGCGTGAGCACGAAGCGCGGCAAAACCGTCTAGCCACGCCGGAGACGCAAAAGTGAAGGCTAGCCGAAAACTTTTCAAGGGCCCCGTTCGTATCGTGATACGAATCAGTGGGAAAAAGATTGTTGATTTGTCGCTTCCCGAGGGCAGCTCAGTATCGATTGTCGAGAAGGAAGGAAAACATGGTCCGCGTCGAACAAATTACACGCCAAGATAGCGAGCGGCTGTCATCACAAGGGGCGGCGCGATGAACCGCCGGACGTTTCTAATTTCCTGCCTGACAGCGTGCTGCTGTTGGTTCTCGAAGTTGATGGATATCGAAGTCCGATGGCAGGGCAAGAAAGCGGAGACCAAAACACCGGCCCGACTCAGGCTCGAAGAGTTTTGGGCGGAGGACAGGTGACGACCGTCAAAATCAGTGGGCGCGAACTCATGCTCAAGGAGTGCCCCGAGTGTCATCGCGAAGTCATCAGCTTGTTGCGAGAATTCCACAACGGCAAAGTTGTCCGGACCTTCTGCCATTTGTGCTATGAAAAACCCGACTCACCGATGGCTACTGTCGCCCGGAAGATTCATGACCATGCTATCGCCGGGACGCTCGAACAATACCCAATTGCGGAGCGCCTCACAGACCTAGAAGGGAAACCATATATCAAGCCGAATTCGTGACTAATTCTTCGTTCGACGCACCCGGTAAGCCCAAGCCGAACCCATTTTCTTCCGCTCGAAGCGTCCATCCCACTCTGATGTCCCGTCGGTGAAGACTTTGCTGAACCATGCCACCAAGACACCAGCCGACCACGACTTCGTTTTGTCTGGACGACGGTCTAAAATCACCTGTCCTTGAGGGTCTTTCATAACGGCCTCAACTATCTTGTCGTGTGTCATATATTTGTTATGACTGGCGCTGCACGTTTCGATTGCCTTTGCAATTATTGGGAATGCTTCAGCATGAGTAAAGAACCCCTTATCGTCGTTTGACCGGGGGCGCTGCGACGGGAGTGCGGCATGCGAAGCCCTTTGGTCGGACACCATGCTGCGATGAATGCACCACTTACGTTCGGCGCTGCCTTCACGCCGAATTCCATCAGAGTACTCATACGCTAGTCGGTCGTCCTCGATAGAAACGACTCTATACGCGCCAACACGGTCGTGATAGGTCGCTCCAACTACGAAAGCATGATTCAAGAGGTTTGCCACCTTAAGTGTTTCGAAAAATTAACGAACGGTCCACTGTCGACACCGCTGTTCAATCTGCAGTCTGAGCACCTTTTCCTCGTCCGCTGTTCGTCGTATTGCTTCCTTGACTCCCTCAGGAAGTTCAGCGCCATCTGAGTATCCGACATTGTAGAAGAGGCCCCAAATCAGGTTGTCCCTGCTTGCGAGGATTCCCGTGTCCGAGTCATTCTTTTCATTAGCGACGACTCTGTCGGCTATCCAACGTTCGTGCCCCTCAACATCCTTGAATATAAACTGTGAACCCTTATCAATTTCCGCGACGTGGGGGTCGCCTTTCACTGCAATGTAATACACATGAAGGTCCTCCATTTTTACTCGCGACAGGTTTGTTCCAAAAAAATATTCTGCCGATTCTGCTACTGGGGTTAGCCACCATTTGTTGTGGTCGTTTGCGATATTGAAGCCTAAAACACCAAAGTCGTTAAAACTGGACCCCGTCAAATCAGCGCAATTGAATTTCGTTGGGGAGTCTGGGTCCTCCGAAAACGACTCGTACCAGAAAAACGGTGTACCATTGGCGTTATCGAAATTAGCGTTTTGAAGAACAGAATTGTTGAAATTAGCTCCGAGAAGGCTTGCGCTGGAAAAATCGGCTGAGGGTAAAGTCACCCCCAGAAAATTGGCATTGTCAAGAAAGGCTCCGTGAAACGTAATATGGTCGCCCGATATTTTCCGAAAGTCGCAAAACACGCAATATATAGACGAAAAGTCCTTGGTCCTCGCTCCCTTTCTCACCAGTATGTCAATTCCGGTTGCCATTCCCCTGAGCTTACGTGAACGTGCTAGGGGTTCTATCTGCAACTGTGCTTCCTCAACCGCTGGTCTGAGAATCGACACTGACTGACTGCGATTGAGAATCACCATTAAGGCAAGACTGTCGTCCAGTATCGGCTGACTAACGGACAAAGAGTTGATTGCATCGAAAAGCGCCGCTTGAACAACCGGGTCCTCCTCAAGAGCAATCGCTTCTATCATAGAATTCCAAGCACCGGCCTCGTGTGTTTGGTCTCTGTCTTTGACGAACTGCGATAAGCCCGCTATCCCGGTGAGTCTAGCGTTAGCCTCTTTGCTGCCAAGCCTATTGACGGCGCTTTCGAATCGCCTCGCCCTTTCCTCTGCATTTGTCATTCTCTGGATGTGGGTGTTCTGCACGACGGTCCAAATCATGGTAGAAACTATGCCGATTAAGGCGATAATAGGGGTTGCAGCCTTTAACCACTCGCGCCAAAAATATTTCTTTGAAAGGTCTCTTCGATACGAGACAATTTGCAACCTCAGAGCCTTTATCTTCAACTTTTGTTCCACTGCGGTTAGGTCTTGCTCTGATTTCTGGTCCACAGTGGGCTCGTCAGAGTGCTTCAGACAAACTACTCCGTGAAATGTAGTCACAATCCAAATCTGAGAGAACGGCAGGGTCTCAGAGGGGTGGTCTGTTTGAAATGCTTGAATCTGTTCATCATCAACAAAACCTGCAACTCCAATCACGAGCACCAAATCCTTGACTGCCTCTGCTCCCCCATATTTGTCGACCTTCTTCAGAATTCCTTCTCTTATCCACCGTCCATCCGGCGGAACGGCGGAACCCGAGGGGATATCTACGTCTGCGTTCTGAAGTTCTTCGTGGTGAGAAATAATGATGTCGTGTACCAACTCCGAGAGTTTGGGTGACAGTTCAAGAATGTCCTCATACTTTAGCGTTCGATTCCCGTTCGCAGCTTCCTTCAGAACTGTCTCAGTCAGAAGTTCTAGCTCTGCGTGCTTGATGCCATGCATCTCTGCTTCACCAGATAGAATGAGGCCAACAGAGCAGTGGTTAAACCCATGTTCTTCAAGTGAACGCTTGAGCGCTTCTCTAATCTTTTCGACGCTGTGTTTATCGTCTCGATGCCGGAAATCCAGAGGGATGCTCACCACTTGCACAGGCAGCGGAGGATGCGCTTCCGATTTACTCTTGAGGATGACGTCTGCGGGTTCTGCGTCTGATGGACGAGCGTCGTAGTCTGTCCCTTGCGATTTGTTCATCTCTGCCGCGACGAGTTGACATTGCTCCAGTTCCCACTTTTTCTTTTCTGCATCGTGATTCGTCATGGGCGGTTGCTCCGTACCCAACTGGTTTGCTTTAGTTTCGAGTACTCAGCCCGAGCTTTGTGCAGGACACGCTTATTCAAGAGTGGAAATAAAATCGTTAATCGTTGTCACGATGGCCTTCCTTCGAAAGTCCAAGAAATCCTGGTAATGCTCCATGCGCCACAGCTTTGGTTCAAGTGGGACCAGTTGAGAAGTCAGGGCTTCCTTGCCTCTCGTCTTTATGATGTCCTCGGGGAAATATTTCGACGGCGGGTTGTTAAGGATGTGCCGATTTGCTTTGCCACCGATGAAAGCCATATTCGCCATTTCATTGATTTCGTTTCGCTCCAAGCCTTCTTTCTTCAAGAGCGACTTAGGGAATATATGATGAAACTGGAGCCTGTGAGATTTTCCCACGTGTTTGCTAGAGAGTTTCAGCCCCGAGAGCCAGTCCTTCGCGCCATTGTGTCTCAAGACGAAGTAAAGCATCGAGAAAAGCGGATTGCGAATCCCACGATGTTCCACATCAGCGTATGTCACCTCAAACTGCTTGACGTGCTGCTGTAGCTGTTTGAGAAGGTTATCGAGATTTTCAGTGCGAAACAGAACAGCCAAGTCCCCGTCCAGAATGGTTTCGGAGGAACCCCTTGAATAGTGTCCATGCATGTGAGCAAGGTAGAACCAACGAAGAAGAGCTTTATCTTCAATAGTTTTCAGTTTCATTTTCTTTAGATACCCATACACGGCAATCGGTATGAGCAAGAAGGGTGAAGAAAGAAGGCTGAGGCTCTCGATGTGAGCGTTGCTCTTTATGAAGTTGATTGCAAATTCCAACCCATCCTTGGCGTCAACCCACGCACCCTCTAAATTTGCTCGCCCGATTCGGCCCACGGTCTTGAATCTGCTTTGTTCGGTTGCGAATACAACCAACAAGCGAACGAGCAATCCGCTCTCAAGGAGATAACTCTCGTCATCGTCAAAATCACTCGCGAATTGTTCGCAAAGTTTGAGAAAACCGGTCCATTGGGATGAGATTTGGGCTAGGGCAAGGTCAGACCCCCTCAACTTGATTCCTAGAGAGTTGACTCTGACGAATATCTCGGTGACTTCCTCGTAGGACAGCTTTTTCTCAAGTACCTGCATGACGTACGGATAATCTCGGATTTTTCTGACGCGCTGGAGACGCTCGGAATACTTATCCCATCGAGAATCGTCGGGCGAAATCTTAAATCTGCGGAGGATTTCACTGTCCGATTTAGCAAAAATACTTGAGACTGGAACCCACACCGGGTTCGCTTCCAGTGCGCGGCTAGCCACCACGAATGTGCGGTTCCTTAGCTCCTCCTGAATGTCGTACTCGCCGTCTTCTTCCTCGTCGTCATCCTCGATGTCCGCATTCGAGTTATTCTCGTCCACTTCGAGCACTTCGATGGGCGGACCGTCAGGATGTTCCAAGTTAAACAAAATCTCGATTGGCCTTTTCCTTCCGCGAACATTGACAGGTTGCCCGTCCAAGATTGCCGCTAGAGATGTGATTCGCTGTTGGCCGTCAAGAAGCAGCAAGCGGTTCGACGAGGTTGGGCTTTTCGTGGCTCTGACAGCCAATTCTTTTGTATCGATGTTTTCGTCCGTCTCCCAAACCAGAATCGTGCCAGATGGATAGCCACGATAGAGAGAATCCAGCAGGTCGCGCACGCGAGTGGCAGGCCAGACGTAACGGCGTTGCATTTCAGGTAAGAGCAATTCAGCATGCTGAACCTTGTCTATCAATTCTCGAACAAGAATATCGGTCTTGGGCATGCGGGATGTCCTCGATACGAAGCTGTTTTGGAGCGAGAAATCAATGCGACCAACTGTGATTTGGTTGTCGCCGACAGTCTGACATGCGCCTATGGTATGTCAAGATGAGTTACGAGCCTCAGGATAAACCAAATGGGTAAGCTCTAAAGTTGACCGTTCTGACTTCCAGGGAGTACGCTTCACCTCCCCAGTCAAAAACTTCAGGCGAGGATGATGACGAAAACGGCGAGGACCGGAAGAAAGCAGAAGAAGGCGGAGGCGAACAGTACAGCAATGCTGCCGATGCCTGCGTTGGATGGCGAGCATCTTGATATTTCGATGTTGGAGACGTGGCTGTGGGATGCGGCGTGCGCAATTCGCGGTGCCACGGATGCTCCGAAGTTCAAGGATTTCATTCTCCCGCTGATTTTCTTCAAGCGGCTCTCAGACGTATTCGATGACGAGTTCGCGGGACAGGCCAAGGAGTTTGGCGATGAGGAGACCGCACGCGAAGTCATCAAGGCCGACCATGAAGATGCGTTGAAGACGGGTCGCAGGCCGATTGTCCGGTTTTTTGTTCCTCACCAATACTGTTGGGATGCCATTCGCAATCACGCTGCGAACGGCGAATTAGGCCAATTCGTTACGGATGCTATGCGTGAAACTGCACGGCTCAACCCCGACCTTCAAGGTGTTCTCGACATTAAGGACTACAACGAACGGCAAAGCGGTCAGCGAACGCTCGATGACGACCGTCTCGCTTTACTGATTGAAGTTGTCAGCCGTCACAGGCTAGGGCTGAAGAACGCGGAACCTGACATTCTCGGGAGGGCCTACGAATATCTCTTGCGGAAATTTGCGGAAGGGCAGGGCCAAAGCGCCGGTGAATTTTATACTCCGAAGGAAGTTGGTTGGCTGATGGCTCATCTCATCGACCCGCAGCCGTACCGAACGGTGTACGACCCAACGTGTGGCTCAGCCGGCCTGCTCATCAAATGCCGTCTGCTATACGAGGAAAAACATCCCAAGGAAAAGAGCAGAGCGCCAAAACTTTTCGGGCAGGAACTCAATCCTGTCACCTTTGCGATGGCGAAGATGAATATGTTCCTCCACGACTACACGGATTCAACTTTTCAAATCGGAGACACGTTCACCAAGCCGGGTTTTGCAGCCGAGGGTGCTGGGTTGCGGAGGTTCGATTACGTCGTAGCGAATCCCATGTGGAATCAGGACAACTACGACGAGACACTATACGAAAACGACCAGCGGAAGCGATTCGAGTATGGAGCAGCGCCGTCATCTTCGGCGGATTGGGGCTGGCTCCAGCACATCTCGTCCTCGGTCAACGATAATGGGAAGGCCGCTGTAGTTCTCGATACCGGTGCGGTCTCTCGCGGCTCCGGCAGTAAGTCCTCGAACAAAGAAAAGTTGATTCGGCAGGGCTTCGTCGAGGCCGACCTTATCGAGGGGGTCGTACTCTTGCCGGAAAATCTCTTCTACAATACCCCGTCTCCGGGACTCATTATTGTCCTGAACCGCAATAAGCCTGCCTCACGCAAGAGCGAGTTTCTTTTGGTAAATGCCTCCGCTTACTTCGTAAAGGAAAAACCCAAGAACGCCCTGACCGACGAGGGCATCGCGGCTGTCTCCGAGGTGTTTCTGCGGTGGGAGACGCGAGAAAAGCTGAGCCGCACGGTTACACTCGAAGAAGTGCGGGAGGCCGACTATAATCTCAGTCCCTCGCTTTTTGTCGAGACTAACGACAAGACCCACCATAGACCACTGGCACGGGTACTTTCTGACTTAAACGCCGCTCGCGATTCTCGTCAGAAGGCGGATTCGGCTTTGGATGAAGTGCTGACCAGACTTGGACTAGCGGCTTCTGAGCGCCAATGACCACGGTGAGAACACTGACCGAGTGGTGCGAGGTTCCTCTTTCCGAGGTTTGTCAACGAACTGAATTACGAAACCCCGAGACGGAGCCGGAGAGGCCCTTTTTGTATGTAGATGTTTCGTGCGTTTCCAATGACACCTTTCGAATAACCGAGACGAATGAAGTGTTTGGGAGGGATGCACCGAGTAGGGCAAGAAAAGTGATTCGCTCGAACGACGTGATTTTTGCCACTGTGCGACCTTCTCTGAAACGTGTGGCCCTCGTTCCTTCAAGGCTGGACAGTCAGGTCTGCTCAACAGGCTTTTGTGTTCTACGCTCGAAGCCCGACCTACTCGACCCTTTGTTCCTCTATTTCTACCTGCTAACAGAAAGAATCCAGCGGAGGGTCGAAGGGCTCCAAGACGGGGCCACCTATCCGGCTATTAGAGATTCGGATTTGCTAGACCAATGCATTCCCTTGCCGAGTCTCCCCGAGCAGCGGGCAATAGCGCGTGGGTTGAATACGTTGCAGACGACCAAAGAGGCTCGGGAGCGCGAGTTGGCTCTGGAACACGAGCGCAAGGCCGTCCTAATGGAGTACCTCTTCACCCACGGCACTCGCGGCGAGCCGAGCAGGCAAAACGAAATTGGCGAGATTCCAGAAAGCTGGAAGGTTTTGCGTCTAGAAGATGTGGCGATGATTGAACGGGGAAAATTCGCCCATCGTCCGAGGAACGCGCCGGAGTTCTACGGTGGAGACATACCCTTCATTCAGACCGGGGATGTGGCAAATTCAAACGGCCACATACGGAAGTACAGCCAAACGTTGAATGGACGTGGGTTGTCGATTAGCCGAATCTTTCCAAAGGGCACAATCGTCATAACAATCGCTGCAAACATCGGTTTTACAGGAATTCTTGATTTCGACAGCGCGTTCCCGGACAGCCTTATTGGGATTACGCCGGGAGTAGCCGTCCTGCCCGAGTACCTCAACTATTATTTGGTCACGCAGCAGTCCGAGATGGACAGGAAGGCCCCTCGGGGCACGCAGAAGAATATAAATATCGAATTCCTGAAACCTTGGCCAGTTGCAGTACCGCCACATGAAGAACAAGCCACCATAGCCGAGGTTCTCAGGGGCTGCGATGCGAAAATTGACGGGCTTCAAACGGAAACCGCTCTTCTTGACGAACTCTTCCGAGCCATGCTGGAAGAACTAATGTCAGGTCGGCTCTCAGCAACCTCTTTGATTCAGGAGCATCAGCCTCGATGAGTGAGCGTTCGGCGGTGCAAAACCCGATGCTCAGGTACGCCGAGGAAATCGGTTGGGAATACGTCCGGCCGGAGGATGCTTTGGCTCTCCGAGGCGGAGACACGGGTCTCTATTTCACTGGGGTTCTCGAAGCACAGCTTCTTCGGATAAATCCCGGCGTCGTGGACATAAGCCGAACCGGTGACATCCTACGGCGGCTGAACTTGCTCAAGCCGACCATAGAAGGCAACCGCGAGGCCCACGCATGGCTCCGGGGCGAACAGTCCGTGTTTGTTCCCGAAGAGAACCGGGAGCGCAACATCCGTCTGATTGATTTCGAGCACCCTGAAAACAACCTGTTTCACGTCACGGACGAGTGGTGGCAAAAGAGCACGGTCTTTCGCAACCGAGCAGATGTGGTGTTTCTAATCAACGGCATTCCAGTGGCACTCGCCGAGACTAAGGACGCTGGAAAGCAGGATGGGCTTTCCCGTGGCGTTGACCAGATTCGGCGCTATCACCGAGAAACTCCAGAGATGTTTGTGGCCACTCAGGTTTTCGAGGTCACGCAGCTTCTGGATTTCTTCTATGGCGTGACGTGGAGCACCAGCCGAAAGAACCTCTTCAACTGGCGGGATGAGCAGTCCGGCAACTACGAAAACAAGATTAAAGCGTTCTTCAATCGCCCGCGATTCTTACGATTGCTCAGGGACTACATCGTCTTTGTTACCGAGAACGACGAACTAACCAAAAAAGTTTTGAGGCAACACCAGACCCGTGCCGTCGAGAAGGTTGTGCAGCGAGCGATAGACCCGACCAAGCGTCGCGGTCTTGTGTGGCATACACAGGGGAGTGGTAAGACGCTGACAATGCTCACCGTGGCTGCGAAACTGCTCAGAGAGACGCCCGGTGCCGAGAAGCCTGCCGTATTGATGCTGATTGACCGCAACGAACTCGAAGGGCAACTGCACAAAAACATCATTGGTTATGGGCTTTCCGCCAAAGTCGCTGATAGCAAGAAAGATTTGCAGGACGTTCTTGGTACCGATTATCGCGGACTGGTCGTTTCCATGATTCACAAATTCGATTCCATCCCAGCAAACATCAACACCCGCGATAGCGTGATAGTGCTGGTGGATGAGGCTCACCGGACAACTGGAGGTGACCTCGGCAACTACTTAATGGGCGCTCTTCCAAACGCGACTTACATAGGGTTCACGGGAACGCCGGTTGACAAGATTTCGCGAGGTCAAGGGACGTTCAAGGTTTTCGGCAGCGACGATGAGACAGGCTATCTCGACAAATACTCCATCGCTGAGTCCATCAAGGACGGAACGACCGTAACGCTAAATTACGCGCTTGCGCCTTCCAGTTTGCTGGTTGACCGGGAATTGCTCGAAAAGAAGTTCCTGAATTTGGCCGAGGCGGAGGGCATCAGCGATGTTGAGGAGCTAAACGCAATACTCGACCGGGCCGTGGAACTAAAAGAAATGATGAAGGCGTCGAGCCGCATCGAGAAGATTGCGGAATATGCGGCGATGCACTTCAAAGAGAATGTCGAGCCGATGGGCTTCAAGGCGTTCTTTGTGGCCGTTGACCGGGAGGCATGTGCGCTCTACAAGAAGGCGCTCGATAAGTACCTGCCCGCCGATTACTCCCGAGTAGTTTTCTCCCCGGCTCACGGAGACAGGCCGGAATTGCGCGAGCACTACCTGAGTGAGGATGACGAGAAAAAGGTCCGCAAGGATTTTATTCGCAAGACCGAAAAACCGAAGATTCTAATCGTCACCGAAAAACTACTGACTGGATTCGATGCGCCTATTCTTTACTGCATGTACCTCGACAAGCCGATGCGTGACCACGTCCTTCTTCAGGCTATCGCCCGCGTGAATCGGCCTTACGAGGATAGCGAGGGGCTCGTCAAGCCGTACGGTTTTGTGCTGGACTTCGTGGGCATTTTCGAGAAGCTGGAGAAGGCGCTGGCTTTTGACTCGGACGTTGTCACGTCCGTCATCCAAAACATCGAAGTCTTGAAGCAGCTTTTTGCCACGATGATGAAAGAGCAGGCCCCGAACTATCTGCCGTTTGCGAAGGGGTGGGACGACAAGGCAAAAGAGCGGGCCATCGCTCACTTTGAGGAAAAGAACAGGCGCGGAGATTTCTTCAAGTGGTTCAGGCAGCTTCAAAACCTGTACGAAATCATCTCTCCAGATGCTTTTCTGCGCCCATTCTTGACTGACTACCTCTTGCTTTCCGAACTCTACGTCTTCATTCGCAGTGCTTACGGCGACCGAATCTACGTTGACAAGGAGGTCTCAAACAAGACCCGCGACCTGCTCCAGAAGCACACGATTAGCGGTCAATTGGAACTGCCCGGTGCGATTCACGCCCTTGGCCCGGAGGAGCTGGCAAAGCTGCGGGACAGCGACACGTCCGATAACACGAAGATTTTGAACCTTCGGAAGATTCTCGCCGTGACGGTGCAGGACAATGGAGCATCGAAGCCTTTCCTGCTCTCGATTGGTGAGCGAGCCGAGAAACTGGCCGAAGCCTACGAAGAACGGCAGCTGACGACCCAGCAGGCTCTACTCCAATTTGAGAAACTGGCCCGCGAGGCGACTGATGCCGATGTGGAGCGTCAGCGATTGGGATTGGATGAAAACTCGTTCGCCATCCACAAGACCGTGGCCGAGGCGGACAACGGCTTTGATGCAAAGCAGGCAAAGGGCATCAATGCACTGTTCGACCAGTTCCCGGACTACCGTTGGAACAAGCAGCAAGAAAGCAAGCTACGGACGGAGCTTTACAAGACTCTCCGACCACTGGTCGGCACGAGCAAGATGATTGATGTGGCGAATCGCTTGCTGAGGTTGCAGCGCGTATGAAAGCAACGGCGGCCAAGATGGCGAAGTCCAAGCCAGCAAGTCGCTGGCAAGATGCCGAGGAACTTCGATGGGCCGTCCGGCATTGGTCAGCCCGTATGGGAATCAAGGCCCCGCAGGTTCACCTGCGTAAGATGCGTCGCAAGTGGGCGTCCATATCTGGCGTGGGCCGCTTGACCCTGAACACGGAACTAATTGATTTGCCGAAGGAATTGGGTGAGTTCGTGATAGTTCACGAGCTGGTTCATCGGCTAGCACCGAACCACGGCAAGGTGTTCAAGAGCTTCATGCACGCCTATCTTCCCGATTGGGAACTAAGGGAGCAAAAGCTACAGACTGTGAATAGCAAGACTCCCCCGCATAGCTGCAACCTTTACTAAGGCGTCGCGCAAGCGGACCATTGGTGACGCCCTTCTTGCTCTGCTTCTTATTGCAGTCACTGGATTTGTTTTCGTCGCTGCAAGGGTCCAGTTTGCGGATAATGAGACCGACCGCTATAGCAGTGCCCACGGCGCACGCGACTTTCATAATGAATAAAGCAACCTTGTAGCGTTTTTGTTGATTTAGGGTTTTATCGACTTCGGACTGAACATCTAAAATCGACAACGGTCCCTTTGAATTCTTGATGAAGGCGGAAATCGCGGCACCTACCTTGAATGCTTCTTCATACGTGATTTTATCCTTTATAGTGCCAGCGACTTCCTTGTTTGAAACGTACGAGGCAGAGTCACAACCAACGAAGATTATTCTTTGGTTCTCCCGAGCCTGCGTTTGAATATCGTCGAGATAGACCGAGTGTCCATCCGACAGAGGCATAAAACCTTGGTTATTGTGACCGATTATAACCGCGAAAGATGCTTTTGATTCTTTTAGAACCTTCCCAAAATTCTTCGAAGTGAACTGGTCGTCTCCATGTTCTTTCTGCAACGTATTGTTGAGGGACGTATGAATCTGAGTGACCTCTTCCTCTTGCGCCTTGGTCATCTTGTCCCTCGAAGCAGGGAAGATGGCTCCATACTGTTCTTTGGTAACTGGTGCGATAACAAATGCTTCGACGGTATTCGGAAGCTTTGCCTCTGCGACCTTGAAGGCTTCGGCTGGTGCCTTTGCCCATTCCATCAATTTGTTGTATTCGAGAGGGTCGTCCGAACCTATCGCACTTAGGTGAGCGTTACAGGGCGTACTAACGGGGCGGTCGTCCCGTGCGGCAATAGCCTCAGATTGCATCAGAACAGTGACCCACACCAGAAGAAGAACAGTGACTTTTCTTACCATTTTAGTTCCTTTCTTCGCTACGATGCCCTGAAATAGTTCCTTAGCGGCTGCTTTTTGGCCTGTTCGGTTGTCCCCAGCTTTGTTTGGCGTGGAATGAAGGCGTCAACGGCCTTCTTGAAGAGGACGGGAAAGGCGGCTCCGAAAAGTAGATACGTTCTCGCGGCTTGCTGTTCGGGTGTAAACCAGACAAACGCTGCTATGCCCGAGCCAATCGCCATCGCTGTCACGACAACCCAGTATCCTGTCGAGGTGAGAATTGCCTTGTACTCCTCGGTGTTTAGTTTGGTTCTTGCGCTGTACCAATATAGGAGTTCTTGAAGCACGGCTCCGAACGTACCAATGGAAATGGCAAAGGCGGTAGGGTTCAAGGCTAGCCTCCGTGTTAGTTGATAGGCATACAAGCGGCGCGGATATTAACACACGATAGATAAAATATGATTAAGGTTCCTAAAATAGGGTTTGCCTGATTGGGGAGACATTACTCTGAGGGGTTTCACGTGAGGATTCTCGTTTGGAATTGCAAGATGGGGTTCGCACAGAAGCGCCGTTTCGTGCGTTACTTTTGCCCGGACATCGCTGTAATCCCGGAATGCTCCCGAGGTTCAATTGAATCCCCTGAGGGGGACGGGTTCGACTGCCTCTGGTTTGGAGAAAACCCGAAAAAGGGTCTCGGAGTTTTAGTTGCCAAACCTTGGCGGATTCTTGATTTTCGAGAGCCGCAGAACACATGGATTGTTCCCATTTGGATAGGCGGTCCTTCTGACTTTCTCCTGCTTGCGGTCTGGACGACGAGAATCAAAGGCAGCGAAAAGAGGAGTTATATCGGTCAGGCTTGCGAGGCAATGACGGGCAATCCTGAATGGTTCGATGGAAAGCCTGTCGTCATGTGCGGAGATTTCAACAGCAATGTAATTTGGGATAGCGGCAGAACGAACAATCACTCGTACTTAGTGCAGTTCTTGGCAGAACGAAAGATTGTGAGTGCATACCATCGCTTTTTCTCCGAACCCCAAGGTAAAGAAAAGCAACCGACACATTACTTCTATCACCACAAGAATCGCCCCTTCCACATCGATTACGTATTTCTGCCGGAACAATGGGCTTCCCGAATAGAGAAGGTCGAGGTCGGAAAATATCGGGAGTGGGCAAAAGTCAGCGACCACGTGCCCCTAACTGTCGAAGTGAATCTAACCGGCCTTACGTGACAAGTAAATTTCAACCTGCACTGGACCCTTCAGAGGCTCAGGTGAACTGGCGAGTGAATGGAAGGGACAACTCAGCCTGAATTCCGCAGTGAACGAATCCTCCATGTGGCTCTGCCTGTTAAGTATGCAATCAGGGCCGTAAAAATGAGCGCGATGGGATAAAAGGAAAAGCAAGAAATACGAGCATGTGGTTCCATGGCAGATTTTAGACACTCCCATCCAAAAATTCCCACCAAAGCGATTGGAAGAAAAAGAGCAGATAACAGAAAGACCAAACCTTCAAGAATCCCGGGATACAAAGCAACCCATGCTACTCCCCACGCCTCGTTGTCAACCGACAGCCTGTTTTTGAACTCGCGAATATGCAGAAAGAAGTAAAGCTGGATTGCTAGAACTATTACGACGCCCCATGACCGTAAAGCATTCACAGGCAGCTTAATCCCCAATATCTCTAAGCGCTCACCGCTCCGCGCGGCTTCGCCTTCAAGAATCTTCTCGATTTTGGCAAAACTAATCTCTTGATAGTTTTGGGTTAATTCATCCAGGTCTCTGAAGGACTCTTTGAACTGGCCTGTTCGCCATTTGACCGCCAAGCCCTTCACCTGCGCATGCTCGATAAACCCTTTTTGAAGGTCAACAGGAACTCGGCCTAATTGCTCCACTGGTAACAAAACCGACCCTATATCTCTAGTCATGCTAGCTCTTGTCGAATCACGCCAGTTTCCCCTAGGCGAGCGCGGCGGGGGCTCTCTTACTACTCCCTGGTAAGCACATGGATACCGTTGATAGTCAGCAGGCAGCTTTTCCTTTATGATTCCTCTAATCTTGTAATCGCAGGAGAATTTGTCGAACGACACGTCCCAATTTGCATGTCCAGCAGAGGACTTCTCCCAACTGACCCTTTCCGCATCTTCCCAGCCCTCTGATGTTGCAAGGAGAAACGGTGCAACTCTATTTGGTATGAGCACCACTGTTGTTTCAGAAAGTTCGTTCCAGTAAACCTTGAACGATTCCAAGGTAGCTGGTCGTGGCGGCGCTGGCGCACCAGTAGGATGAGCGAGTTCGTTAGCCCATAACTCCGAGAGCATACGATAATTGTCAGCGGACGGTGGGGTGGGTGGGGAAGACGGTAAGGAACCGGGGGGCGTAACTATAGCCGGTACGAACCAGCTATCTGTGGGCGGGGTAACGCTGTATATGCCTGCGAACGTCCCCGACATCGCCATTTTGGAGGGAACTAAGTCTTCGAAATACGCATAGGGCTCCTCGAAGGACTTAACTTTGCGGTCGGCGTATTCTCTCAACCAGTCTGGGTCCCACCGGTCCAGAGCAGCGTTGATGCTTTTGATGTCCTCAAGCGACTGGCGCAGTGTCTCTGAGGATTCCAGAAAACCACTGAGCAACAAACTGACGCATGCGACAATTAATGTGAAGTGAACGGTTCTCAGGTGTTCCGCGAGTTCGGAATCAGCTTTTTGCGTCATGGGTCGCGCCGTCCCCTCTGCCATACCATCCGGCTAGGTTTTGTCGGAGTTCCAGCTTTAGGTGCGTCAATCGCACCAGCACGCATGGGAGCCGGTAGGTCGCCGCCTTAGGGATAAATCCCCAAACAAGTGCCTGAGAGTATATCAACGTTTTGAAGTATATAGCCGAATGAAATCTTTATAGACAGCTGTTAAACTGTCTCTCCTTCCTCTGCCAAATCCAATCGAGGTCTCCCAATGGCAGAGAACACCATCCCCGGTCGTCCATTATATTTTGAATTGAAATATCAAGATTGTCCCCACACCGTGCAAATCCCATACGGTCACGGCGCAGACTGCACGAAGCACTGCTTCATCTGCCAGCCGGAGAAGCGGGAGCAGCCGCTGCCGGGGAAGTGTTATGACTGTAGGGAAAGGGACAGAATCGATGCTATCCAGAAATTGACTTGACACGCCTCTCAACCAATGCTATCTAGCTCGCGCAAGCGTCACAGGTCCTCAAACTGATAGTTCTGCTTGTAAGTGGCGTCGCTTTAGCAATCAGTTTGACTCTCCCATGCGCGGAAGGTCTGCTTCCCCGTTGAAAGACCGAAGTGCGCCCATCTGCTATATCGGAGGGATAAATGCGCATCACTTTGCTCGTCTTAGCAGTCATCGTCGGCGGTTTTGCTACGCTGCCGCCAGCGCTGGCCCAATCGCAGTGCAAGTCAGTCGCTGATGATAGTTCGCCGACTTGCTCCTACGCAGCAACAAATGGCAATTGCAAGGTGAGCATAAATCGCATGAACGCGGTCACGCCGCCGACCATTTATGTAAAGCGTGGGTGTTCCGTGAAAGTGTCTGTGACTAACCCCTCTCCGCTAGAGGACCTTACGCTTGACTGGAAATCGAGTGCGACAGTTATTCCTCCCGATACGTTCCAGAACGCTTTCAATTCCTTGAGCGCAAACCTTGGAAAGTTCACTGCCATTGAGCGCATTTTTGGTCCATCCGCTGGACCATTGGCAAGAATCGTTGATTACACGCGTTGTGAAACGGATGAGACTAATTGCGATAACGCTCCAGCAATCACCATCGCGCAAGAACGGGTCATGACTGAACTAGGCAAGATTGACGCACTGGCAATCGCAATTGACGGACTTAAGAGTGTCAAGGACGCCCTGCAGCCACCACCTGGCGGTCAAGCTGGTTGTCTCCAACCTTGGTGCAACACCGCACAATGGAAAACTACTGTGGCGGCACAATTCAAGGAAGCAGTTGATTTTGCTAACAAGTTCGATGAGCAGATAAAGCGGCTTGCGTGCGAAATCGAGGATTTCAAGAAGGCCGTCAACGAAGCAGCCGTTATGGACAAGAATCAGGCGTCATTGAAGACTGCGTTCGAACCTCTGGCGAGGCTCGAAGCGCTTGCGAAGGCGGTTAGCGCACTACCTGACCAAGGCATAGGCATACCAGAAAATGCGGTAATCCAGGATTTGACACCTACCGAGAAAAACTACGAAACTCAAACATGGGCAATAAATTACACAAATAAGTTGATGCCCACGGCTAAGAGGGTAGCGGCAGAAACATTTAAGAGCGAGAACGTCGCGTTATTGAGTGGATTGGCCGACGCAAGCCCGAAAGCACCATTAGTCATACTTACAGTTCAATTTCAGTCGCCATCACGTTTCGAGGTTTCCACTGGCCTGATAGTGCCGCTCACTCCATACCACAGTTATGCGAAGGCTGCAGTTGCGAAAAACGGCGTCGTGACCGATAACGTTGTTCAAGAAACTAAGACTTACACCGTTGTGCCAACCGTGTTTATCAACTATCTCCTCGGCGAGCGGATTGCCAAGCAACAGCGTTCTGCGCTTTTTGCCACGGGCGGAGTCGGATACAACCCGACATCCACCTCAGTCGAATTTGGGGCTGGGTTGACTTATTCCTATCGGTCCCTTGCGTTTAGCTTCGTAGCAGACATCGGGCGCGACACAAAGCTGACAGGAGGGTTCACTGTCGGCCAATCTTTGGGAACGGGCAATGCGGCCAATCCTCCGACTTCAACGTATTGGAGCGTTAAACCTGCTTTTGCGATTAGCGTGAGGATACCGCTGGGAGGGTCCAGCAGTAGTAAATAAAACTCTTTGAAGCGTCAATCCAGCGTCACCTCATTCGGGACGCTCAAATGAGCACGAAGCGAAGGAAGTGACTGCGAAATACAACGACGACCGAACTATCCAACAAAGAGATGAAGTTTGAATATCGATGGCGGTCCGGCAACCCGTCTTACAGGATTAAGATAGGGAACTAGCCACCTGTGTCCCCGGAAGGAGCGTCCTTATGGCATGGAAACTTCGCAAGAAACCGAGTGGTCCTAAGCCTCCCAAGGCACCGAAACCACCCAAACCACCGAAACCACCAAAGCCACCGAAAGCGCCGAGACCGCCAAAGCCGCCAGCTCCCCCGGGACATAGCTACTATTGGAAGCCTTAGGCTACCGCATAACTTTGGATGCGGTCGTCACGGAATGTCATCGAGCGCCTAGTCCCAATCACGGTGAAGACCTGTACTCGTGCTCGGACTCCTCGAATGTGCCATCTTCATGTTCGGCAAAATAATAGTGGGTGGCCGTCGTGCTACCGTCGCGATGGAACCGGATAATGTCCAAAGAATAGCTGTGGTCCGCATCCAGACTGGTTGTCTTACAGCGAGAGACCCCGGCGTCATTTTCGGCTTCGCAGACATCCGCTTTGGCCTTTGCCACGTTAATGAGCGCCCGATAGCCTTCCATTGTTTGGCTGGGCTCGTGGCCGTAACTGCGGGGAATACTTGCCCAAGCCTTTTGAGCAGCGACTAGCCCGGCCTTGGCTGCTTTTAGATTTTGAACGGCTAATTGATGCTTAGAGAACTTGGGCTCTTTCTGTGCGTAAAGCGGAGCAATCGCCCCCAACATCAGAATTGCCAGCAGCAAGGTTAAAGTGTTCTTCACGGCATTCATCGTAAGCCTTCTCGAAAACTGCATGGTTCGACCGCTGCGAACGCAAGTCATTCCACCTTAATAAAACTGCAGGGGCCTTGCAGCGTCGTTCTTTGTGCAAGTAGAAGTGCCTGCTTGGATAGATTCTCCGCACTGGTCTCTATATCGTGTGAAGACGCTTGAAGACTATTGCAAAGATGTTGAAGTCGTTGGGACGGTCTAAACTTCTTGTACCTCCCATTAGCCGAAACCAATTCCTGTACGCCAGCTAGGGCGGCGGGTCCACCACTCGCACCTTGACTTCCGCCAAAATGTGAAAACGAATAGCCATTTGGACTAAGTTGCAAAACAAAACCAGGACCCAATCCCATGCACTGCTGGATAAAGGTCATAGAGAGGTTTCTCTTAGTGAACCAGGATGCGTCCTTGAATCCCGATTCACGCTCGGTCATTGCAATCGCATCTTGAAATTCCTCATCGTGAGTGATGATTTTGGCGGCCAAGGTCGCCTTTGCGGTCGCATACTCAGAATAGTGATTGCTCAGGTCAGGACTCATTACATCAGGAAAGATTCGTTGCGTGATTTGTTCCTTGTCAACAGTGGGATTCTCGTTGAGAACCAGAAGTCCCTGTTGATGAAATGCCTTGGCTATTTCCTCTAGACGTTCTGACTCAAGTTTCAGGACGGGACGAAGTTGGTTGAGATGCTGCTGTTGCAAACCAAAAAAGCGAGTATCGCGGTCGCGCTTGAGTCCAAAAAGACTGTTGAGGGCGTACCCGATGAGTACGATAAAGATTAGGCTAGCGACCGAACTAGCCATTGCTGTCGTGCTGGGCTTTGCCGGGAATACTTTATGAAAAAACCAGACAAAGAATAATGCGAGAGACAAAGCAAGAATGATTGTTGCGATGCTGACAGAGATTATGTGGTCGAAAACGAATGAAGCACTTGTCGTCGTCGCTGGAGCAGAAGGTGGACGCAACATATAGTAAATCTGGGCACCGCCAAGCAAGCAAAGGACTAAAGTGCCGAGAGCAATTACAATCGTGAAAGCAAGCAGCAACGCATTAAGCCTCCTCGTCGCTTTTTCTTGAACGTCCAGTTTGTCTATCAAACGGAACGTGGCTTCGACAAGAGCGCCTCGGCCCCCCATTCCTTTTTCTGCCGCTTGGACCAACTCTTCGCGGCTTCCTGTCAGATATGTTTCGGTCTTACCGTATTCAAGAGCCATCGTAATCGCAGCCTAACATCGTAAGAGACTCTCTTTCAAATACAATAGGAGGTAACGACTAGTTAAGGCGGCGACGCTTTGCTGATGGGAAAACGCGTTGAATATTGAGAAGAGTTATGGAATCGAAAGCGACCAGCAATTAGCTCTGCGCTTCGTCTGTTCGCACTCACCGTGTTATAAAACCCAGTATGACAAAATCTAAGAGCGGCTGGGTCGTCTACGAACGTCAGGGCGGCAATTTCGTCCACCTGTCGAAGCCCTTCAAGACCAAACAGCAGGCGGAGAAAGAACGCGAGAAGTTCGACAAGAAATATCCGAAGGCGGCGATTGGTGTGGGCTTCGTTCGGTAGTGCTTTCGCTCGACCGCTTCAATAGAGGAAGAGGAACCTTGGGCTCACAGCCCAGTGATTTGCCGATTTATGAAATCTACCTGAACGGTTCTGGTCTCTTTGAAGTTTCTCTCATATCCCAATACTTCGCACTGCAGCTCGACCATTACTTCGCACTTGAATTGATTCGGAGGTCCGAAATAGTTGAGCACAGGTACGTGTTGCATAACGGGCTGCGAGCCATCAAGTTGCCACAATCGGTGTGCGACATCTTCTCTGGCATCAAAGAGATAGGAAACAGATTTCTCCGCAGGAACGGGCCAGCCACTATCCGGTGGAAAGGCAGGCTCACTTACGCGCTGGCTTTTGCTCCACAATGAAATGCATTTGATGTTCAGGTCGATTTTCGAGTGGTTCTTCACCTGAATCGTATAGTTGCGCTGATGTCCGTTGTCCGTTTTGACTGAAAGTACAACGGAGTCGGCCACTTTGCGGCGCTCCTCATCACCTTGATAAAGTGGCTCGGTCCACAACGGTAGTTCTTCGCGCAACCGCGCAATCACTTCCTCGCCGGTCGTAAACGGGTAGGCATTCAACTGGAGTTGCTGGCGGATACCTTCGATTGCGGTCCCGCGCTGTACAAATAATGCGACGTGAAGGGGCCTGCGAAGAATTTGCTCCATCAACGTAGCTATCGCAACTTCTTGCTCTATCCAGACAGATGCACGAATGATGTCCCGGCCTTCAATCTTGCCGCGATGGTGCATTATCACTATCAGGCCGACAGATTCGTACAGACGGCGCAGAATGTTTTCGGATAGAGCTTTCAGCGTTGTCTGATTTTCGGCAAAGTACCCTTCGAATGGGGTGTATTTCGCAACCATCTCGCAGACCTGTTTGCCCAACTCTCGTTCTTCTGGTGCATATTGGCCGCAAGAAATGAAGACTGTTTTCCGATTTTCAGTCATGCGAAGAGGTTAGCACAGCGACGACTTCCAGTTGCCAACGTCAGTCGGAGAACTCGATGCCCTCCGTCACAAATTTGTGGGCTGAACCGCAAACCTGTTGAGTACCCGCACTCGGCAGAGGGGACTGAGGAAAGCGTCAGCGCGTCTCACTCGTGTACGTCACTGATTGTTACCCTCGTTCTGAGATAGAATCCGTCCGTCGCCACATCCCCTCTCAGAAAGACGCTTAGATGCGAATACACTTCAAGAACTTAACGTGCGTCGGCTTCGAGGAGTTCTGCTTCGAGCTTCTCCGTCGAGCGGGGTTTAGCAATCTCGACTGGCGGAAAGGAACGCCCAAGGACAGCAGTCCCGCCGACAGCGGAAGGGACATCGTTGCTCACCAGCAACGTGAGGATGTGGACGGCTCCCGGTTCTCCGATGTTTGGTTCGTCGACTGCAAGCATTACAGTAAGGCGGTTCCTCCAACCGAACTTCAAAACGCTCTCGCATGGGCTGAGGCGGAGTCTCCCAGCGTTTTACTCTTCATCGCTTCCGGTTATTTCTCGAATCCTACCAAGGAATATCTTGAAAAGTACAAACAGGGCCGAAAGCCGCGTTTTCGCATCAAGATGTGGGAGCTACCGCAGATTGAACATCTAACGAGCGGTCGTCGGTCTTTGTTGTTTAGATTTGACCTCATCAAAGAGAAATACAAGATTCGCCCGATAAGCCAAATTCGCAAAGCGGAGAATGAGTTCAACGACAAGATTTGGTATGGGCGCAAACCAGCAAACGTTGATAAGGAGGCATGGGGGCCTGAGCTCAAGCGGAGCGTGAAGCGTTCGCTACGAGAGATGGAGAAAAAGTACGGAAAGAAAAATCTTCTCGTGGATGACTTCGGGTGGGGGATGTTCAACGGAAAACTCTCTGCATTGCGTTGGGTACTGGGGGACGAGTGGGACATGCTCGATACTTAGCAAATGCGGTAGCCAAAGTTGTGGTCAACCAGACGAAAATGTGAAGGAGCCTCCATGATAGACAACGATTCTACGGACGGCCTCGAATCCGCTATCGGAGGCATCGAGACGGCTGTCGAACGGGTGGAGACAGCTGTCGAACGCGTTGAAACTGCGATTAGGGACAAATGGTCAACCCTTCAGTGGGTGGGAGTGGTGGTCATTGGCGGGTACCTATGGTATTTGCCGGGGACAATCTGGCACGCGAAATGGCGCTACGCCGCAACGTACGACATTCCCTCCAGCGCGATTTACGTGCAGAACTCACAGCACGACTGCGCCTTCCTCTCGGCACCCTTGGGGGAGAAGTATTGCCACTACGAACGAACCGTCTCAATCACTCGCTGGGCGACATCGCAAGCAAACACGCCCATCGTCTCTTACGACGACGGCAAGACTTGGAGCAATTTTGACCCGGCTGGTGAAAAAGTCCCCCAATACTCAACAGTGAAATCAGTCTATATCAGCTGGGAGAAGAAGGAAGATTGAGGTGCTGCGTGGAGATGTGAAGGTCACGGCACTCGGAAAGGCAAATCTAACTAACGAATGGACGCACACATGGACTTTGTAGGTTTGGCAGGATTGGTCGTTGGGCTGGTCGCACTTCTTGTGGCAGTCTACGGCATTCGGGATGTGCGTGTGCAGGTGAGATTTCTCGTAATGTTGGAGCGCAACGTCGTGTTCGCAAGGGAACTTCACATGAAGGCTTTGCAATTAGTGGAACTCGACAGCGATGCTCAGCGCTTTCGGTCGAGTGAAATGCACGGTCTCTCGATGCTTGCTCGTGCGATAGACTCAAAACAGACGCTGGAGAGCGTGCAAGAATACACGAACAAAGAGTCACTATTGTTGGCGCAAGACATGGTCAGCCGTGGTTTGGCGAAGTGGCGCGATGACATTGACGAAAGGCAGGTGCGTGGAGTCTTGACAGAATGGCAGAATGACAAAAACGCGGCGGTGCTGAGAAAGATTTTTGGAGCCTCGCCGCTCTTTGAACCGACCAAGGATTTGATGTCTTAGAAGCACGGAAGTTCGCAATGGCCGCCAAGAACGACAAACCAGTCGTAAATTTTGTTGCGCTGCAAAGTGTGGAAGATTACGTGGAGAAGAGTGGAAAGTTCCGCACCGAATGCGCTTCCTTCAAAATTCCCGGACGCGATTCAGGCGGCGCTGACACTCTATACATTCCTTATTGCGAAAAGCAGCGTTTCGACTTCGGACCTGTGTTGAATGACTTCCGGGGGCACGGCGTCTTCAAACCACCGGAGATAGGGAAACCTTGGGAGATTCCAGACTTTGTTGTGTTTCGGGAACACTTTAACGATATTCATTGTCCCCAGCACTGTCGTGGTTATCTTGACAAAAGAGTCGCCGCTCTTGAAGAACCAGCGCCGCGAGTTTCTAAGGAAGAGACTATTAGTTCGACTGCGGCTGGGAAATGGACAAGGAAAGAAATCGTAGCTGCTGTAGTTGTGCCTCTGGTCGGCGTCTTGTTGGCTGCCCTTCTGGGATGGTTAACGCCAGAGGGGCGGCGGCTGTTGCACTTGGACAAGCAGCAACCTGAGCAGGAGACTTCAAGCCCGAGCGTGCCGCAAACTAAACCTCAAGCTAGTTCCGCACTGCCGCAGCCAAAGACTGACTCGAAAGTCGCGCCGGAACAAACAAAAGCGCCGAATGGACCTGCGGAAAATCACCGGACAAATGACAAAGTGACTGCGGTTGTGAGACCTCCCTCGGTGGTGAACTGGCGCGACAAGCACAACTGGCGGAAATACCTGCATACAGGAATGACAAGGACGGATGTTCGGCAAATACTCGGAGACCCGGAAAGAATGCGTGTGTTCGGCGACCTCGAAGTGTGGGAGTACGGCTCAGGGTCCATTACCTTTGTGGTTGAGTGTGGCACTCCTGACGGAAGTTTATACTCTTGGGATGAGCCAAAGTGACTTATTGCTTCGGAGCCGAACGACACCCGACCCAATCGACTTACGCCGACGCTCGGGTTATTTAAGTGAGCGGTCTCGGCCTGCGTTTTCGACTTGGAAAAGCTTCGACAAGGACGTGAACTTGCGCCCGATGTAAGTGAAGAGCAGTCACGGCTTGACGATTTTAGTCATGCAGGATTTACAAAACGAGCCACGTCAGGCAGCCTCAAGCCAATAGGAAGGCACGTTCTCGGTCATCCCATCGTCGAAATTGACCCAATACCCTGAGCGTGGCACGTAACCCGTGACCGTTCCCGTCCGACCGCGAAAACAGGCTGCGCCTTCCTCTCGGCCCCGGACGCGTGCTCCGTCTGCGAACTTTCGCTTTCCCCTGCGTGGTGATTCGGCAATCAAGGTCTCGGACATATTCCACCTCCTCGACTCATCACTACACCCTTGGTGGACGTTGTCAAGCCAGTGCTTCTGTCAGAGAAATCGGACGGTCGAGCCGGTGATTGGGGTCGTTGTACAATAACCGCCTACAGATGTGGGACGATTGGATTTTCGAATTGGAAGACGGTTTCATAGACCAAGACGGCACTGTTCTCTGCCCGATTTGCCTGTGCTGTTCTCTAAAGCGAGTCCCGAAATTCATCCCAAGCCTTTTCGCACAAGCAGAGTTGATTTCTAGGGGCGAAGAATGGACACCCAAAGAAGAGGATTTAGTTTGGGCGTGTTCGGGCGAATGTACTAAAACAAACCGACATGCGTGAGGAAAGTGAGAAGATTCAATCCAACAGCAGAACACCCGGCATGAGTTGTCTAGCGGATTTGGCTAGTTTTTAGGTCTCTTGTAGGTATCATTGCGCGGGTCAGAGCAGTGTGCTTTTAGTCCGTAAGCGACACCAAACAAGCCTTTTAGATTTTGACCTCGGCTTGCTACGAACCAGAAGGTCGGGAGTTCGAATCCCCCCGGGCGCGCCATCTATTTCCAATGCACCAGCCCGCTGTAAATCGGGTGTGCCATCTACCTTTGGCACCGCTCTGGGTGCCGCCTGCGCTTCACGCAACCATTGCCAACTTCTGTTTTAGAAGTCCCGCCACGGTCTCCAGAACGGCACGCTGGTATACCGTACATCGCTGGTCCTGCTGAACAATTCTCTGAGTTTTTCCAATATGCTTTTCAACATGGCGGGTCTAGAAACCTCCGCATTCTTCAAACTAGAACCGATCTTCGTTCACTTCAATCCAGTATCCGTCGGGATCCTGCAAATAGGTCTGGCGCACTCCGTCGGGGCGCAGCGTAACTTTCCCATCGCCTGCAAAGCTCCGGTATTTCACGTGCATCTCGTCGAGGTGCGCGATGAACGCATCGAGTGACGCCACGCGAAATGCAAAGTGCACGTCGATATCTTGCCGCTGCGCCTCGCTTGCTCCTCCGGCCACATGCAATTGCTCGTGGGCTCCGGCGCGGAACCAGATGTGCCGCCCGTCCTTGAACGGCTCGGCAATCTTCTCGAGCCCGATCACCTTTTCGTAGAAATCACCGCTCTTCTCCAAGTCCCGCACGTGCACGGTCGTATGGTCGAATTCCGGCCGGCCCGGCCCAGCTGAACGCGACGGCGGCAACACCAGACTCAGCGAGGCAACCAACAACGAGAGGCCAGCGATCATTTTTCTGTTCATGGTTCGGAATCTTACACCGCACCAGGCAGGAATTGAAGGGAGATCGCCGACCACGGCGCCTCGGGAATGTGTCGGAGCAAACGAGCCGTCCTGGACGTAACAAGGTCACTTAACGCCCTTCTCTGCATCCCACGACCCTTGCTGCCGGCGCAACACCACGATCTGCCCGATGTGGTAAGCGTTGTGCGTCCCGGTGTGCGCGATCTCGTTGGCCAGCTTCTGGAGTTTCGCGTCATCCATTGCCTCGATCGCCTTCTCCATGTCGCTCAACACCTGGTCCAGCTTCTGCACCGTCTCTTTCCAGGCTTTATCGTCGAAGTTGTTGAATGTCTCTTCGTTGTTGCCGCTGAACGGCGAAGGCTTCTCGCCCTTCAGTTTCGCCAGTTCTTGCGTATTCCAGAACAGTAGGTGATGCGCCAACTGCCCGATGGAGTGATTCCCTTTGCCGTCGGACCACTTGGCTTGTTCCACCGTTACGCCGTCCAGCGCCACGCTTACCGGCACAAACCATTCCTTTTTGTTATGCGTGCTCCGCAGTTGCGCCAGCAGGACGCTCTTCAGCGTCACCGGCGCTTTGTCCTGCGCAAGAGCAGATGAACCCATCATCAGCACCAAAAATAAGAACGCAGCAGTTCGTTTCATCTGATAGACCCCCTCCGGTTCCCTTGGACGCGACAAACCTCAGCTAGGCGCTTTCGACCGGCGCACATGCCCGGTAAACGCGCCGCCGCTTCACTTTTCCGCGGACCCAAGAGCGTTCCGCAAAAAGCTCAGTCGGAGGAGGTTTCCGTTCGGGCAAAACTCTTCCCGTGTGCTTCTGTACCGGCCAGAAGCAGGATCACCAGGGCCGTGATTGTCACAATTTCAAAGCTGGCCAGCGCCCACTGGTAGCCTCCGGCGTGTTCCCGCAGCGCGTACTCGATGGAATTGGTTGGCGATGCGAGCAGTATTCCCAACTGATACGCGAGGCCCGGCATCAGACCGCGCGCCACGTCCGTGGACATCTCGTTCAAATGCACCGGGACAACCCCCCAGGCGCCTTGGACGCCCATCTGCATCACGATGGCGCCGAGCACCAGGACCGGAACCGTGGCGCCGAAGGCCCACATGGGGATCGCCAACAGCGAAACCGCCAGCGCCGCTATCATGCCCTTGCGGCGTCCGGCTGCCTGCGACACAAAGCCAAACGCAATCGCGCCAACAACCGCGGCGATGTTGTAGATGATGGCGATATTCGCCACCATCGCGTCGGAAACCTTGTGCACTTCCTTCAGAAAGTCCGGATACAAGTCCTGCGTCCCGTGCGACAGGAACATCATGAACGTCATCAGCACAACGAGATACACGAAGCGCTTCCACTGCCCGCCGACGCTGCGCAGCACTTCCATAGTGCTCGCTGCTCGATTTTCCTTCCACGCTTCCGATTCCGGCACCTTAGTGCGGATGTACAGCGCCAGCAGTGCTGGCAGGGCCCCAATCCAGAACATTGGGCGCCAACCCCAATGCGGCAGCACCAGCCGCGCAGCCACCGCGGCCAGCAAGTACCCGTTCGAGTAGCCACTCTGCAGGATGCCGCTGAGCACTCCGCGCCAGCGCTTCGGAGCAGATTCGAGAGCCAGCGACGCGCCCACGCCCCACTCTCCGCCCATACCAATGCCGAACAGCGCGCGCAAAACCAGAAACATGGTGTAGTTGCTAGAAAATCCGCACAGCAGCTCGATGATCGAAAAATAAATTACGTTGGCCATTAGCGGAATACGCCGGCCGTAACGGTCCGCGAGCAACCCAAAGAGCAGTGCGCCGATCGGGCGAAAAGCCAACGTGGCGAAAGTAGTGAAAACGATGGCTTTCTTCGTTACGCCGAACTGCTGCGCCAGCGTGTCGTACAAAAACACGATCACGAAGAAATCGAACGCATCCAGCGTCCAGCCGAGAAATCCGGCCAGTACCGCGTGGTAGCTTTTGCCTGTAGGTTGCGGCCCGCTCATATCGCTCGGTTTTTCGTGTGGATTGGCGTGTCCCCGTTACGGCCTGCTGGTCTGAATCCGCGCCCTGCTAGTTTGTGAGCGGCGCGCGCGCGGCGCGGCCCGGCAAAACACCATCGACAAGTTTGCTGTCCTTCACTACCAGAACTCCGTTCACCAACACGAACGGAATCCCCTCGGATGCCTGCAGCGGCTCGTCAAACGTAGCTTTGTCGATGACGCGATTCGGATCGAAGATCGTTATGTCCGCATCCGCACCCACGCGAATCCGTCCCTTGTTCTTGAAGATGGGCGCCCGTTTCTCCAGCCGTTGTGCCGGCATCAGCGTCATCTTGCGTAGCGCGGTCATCAGGTCCAGTGCTTTCTCTTCACGAACGTAGTGGCCCAGCACGCGGGCATAGCTGCCCTGCCCGCGCGGGTGAATCTTCGGCCCGGTGATGGGCATGCCATCGCTGCCGATCATCACGATCGGGCTCGACACCGCCGCACGCGCTGCTGCTTCCGGAATCGCGTGAATTACCACGATACCGCCCTGCTTCCGGTATTTCTCAAACGTCTCCACGGTCAGCCGCTCTCCGGTGTCCGCCCACTGAATATCGTGAAAATCGATGCCCATGCGCTGCTGCCATCCCGGATCGAAGATGGCCGACTCCAGCGCGGTGCTCGCCGCGGTGTAGGGATAGCACTCGGTGGTCACGTCAAGGCCGTGCTTCTGCGCACCTTCCACCATGGCGATCAGCTGCGGCGTATTCTTCAACCCCATGCTGGTAATGTGCACCACCTGTAGCGGCGCCCCGGTCGCTGCCGACGCAGCAATCACTTCCTCAATAGCGTTCAGCCCCGTCTCCGGCTCAATCAGCCCTGCATACCGCAAATGCACATGGACCGGCGCGTGGAACTTCGCGGCCACTCGAAACGCTTCGACAATCTCCCAGCGGGTCGCCCCGGGCGTGTAATTGATACCCATGCCTTCCGCCAGCGCCCCCTGCTTCATGCCGGTCTCGAGCATTTCCAGTATTTCCGCTAGCTCCTCCGGCTTCGCGGCGCGGTGAAAGAGTTCTTCGGCATTCTCCACGCTTCTGGCCCCGCTGATCGATCCGGCGGCCACGCCACTCATAGCGGCAGCGCGAACAGGAATGTGCCCGATGCTCACTCCGAAATTGATTAGCGATTTCCCCTCCCGCTCGGCGTACCACTTGGCCACATCGTCGGTACCGCCCTCCAGCTCGAGCGAAGTGGTCACTCCGTCGCGTGCCTGAAATCCGTAATTGCGCGGCTCCTGCCCATGCTCGTGCGGATCGATAAATCCCGGTGCTACTACCATCCCCTTCGCGTCAATCGAATTCTTCCCGCTCAGCGCGCCCTCCGAGATCGCGGCAATCTTTCCGTCGCGAATCCCCACGCTGCGCACCGCATCCAGCCCGGACTCCGGATCCATCACCCGGCCATTCACAATCACGGTGTCATAGGCCGCGTCGCTCGTCGCTCGCGCCACAACAGTCCGCACCACCAACAGGAGCGCCGCTATCGCCATCATCGTCGCAAGGAAACGTGCTGCGATTCTTGCCGGAGAATCGACCATGCCACCCCCCAAAGTGCGTTTTGCCGCGCCAAGTTTCGTCGCCACGCTTTGCGGTGTCAAACGATTTCTCCGGACGTGTTCACGTCGGCAAGTTATCGCCGGATTGCAAAACACAAGGCTATTCGACGCAGCACCGGAGAAAGAAAGGCCCCGGGCCGCAGGGGGAGGCGACCCGGGGTGGGGGTACAGCTGAGGGGGGCCGGAGGAAACTCGCTCGCAGTACAGAGGCAGTACAGAGTTAGTGGACGGTTTGCACTGCTAACTGGCAAATCTGACGCAATTCTTCATAGGTAAAAAACGTCTCTTCCTGCTCGCCGGCGTGTTCGGTGAGTCCGAGTCCGGATTCGGAAGAAATCTGGCGCAATTCGCTTTCGGACATGCCGAGAAGGACCGCTGCGCGGCGCGTGGTAACGAATTTGAGGTCTTGGTTTTTCATGGTCGGTATCCTCACGCAGGCAGCAGGGCCATCGCGTCCTGCTCTACCGCCAAAATCATGACTTTATAGATATCCACGTCCCAGCCATCGCCGATGCGCATGCGGACCGTTTCTCCGCCATCCTTCAGCAGCTTGCCGCGCAGAGGCACTCTAATGTCGCCCAATGCCACTTGCAGCACCACCGGCTGCCCGATCCACGGTTGATACGCGCTGTCCATCGCCCCTCCCTCAAGTACATCCGGCTTGCACAGAGAGAATGGCGCTGGGCACCGCGGCTCACAATGGTACAGCGAGGGTACCGGACTAGTAAGATCGTACTGTCGATCCCCGCTTGCCCCAAAACAGGGCAATTGCCATAGAAGTACGTCGGTACTGACCGAAAGGGACGGCCGGTCCATAGGGTGGTGCAGCCCTTTCCGGCATCCTTATTAACGTGACGAGCGAGAAGCATTCCGGCCGGGAGAACGCGCAGGTCGCGGAGACGCGCCCGGGAGTTGGCTTGGCGCTGGGCGGCGGATTTGCGCGCGGGTTCGCGCATTTGGGCGTTCTGCGTGCGCTGGAGCAGCACAATATTCCTGTTACGCATATTGCCGGCTCGAGTGTGGGCAGCATTCTTGGCGCGGCTTATGCCAGCGGCGCTCCGCTGGAGCGCATTGTAGAGTGCTGCCGCGGATTGCGATTTCGCGACATCGCCAGATGGCGAGTTTCGCGTCTGGGATTGGCTAGCAACCAGCGCCTGGCTGGCTTGATCGAGCGGGTGTTCGAGTCGCGGCAATTCGAGGATTTGCGGATTCCGGTGGCGGTGGTCGCGACAGACTTGACTTCGGGCGATCCGGTGGTCTTCACGCAAGGCAATCTGGTGGATGCGATTCGCGCGAGTTGCGCGTTCCCTGGGCTGTTCGAGCCGGTGGAGATCGGCACGCGCTGCCTGGCGGATGGCGGCCTGGTAGCTCCGGTTCCAACCCAAGCGGCCCGCTCGATCGGGGCTCCGATTGTGATTGGCGTTTCTGTGGGCATGCAGGACGGTTATCGCGGAGCGCCGACGAACGTTTTTCAGGTGGTGTCACGGGCGGTGAGCGCCGCGCAGAAACATCAAATCGAGCTTTGGGAGAAGCACGCGGATTTGGTGCTGCGTCCGGATGTCCAGTCGCTGGCGTGGGACGATTTCGCGCGCGCGGACGAAGCTATCGAAGCCGGTGCCGCCGCGGCGCGGCGCGCGTTGCCGCGCATCCAGAAATTGCTCGGACTGGCGGTTCCGGATGCGGCAGCCCAGGCGGCGAAATTGGAAGCGGAAGACAAAGCGTACCTATGGCTCGCGGAGACCCTGCGATGAATCGACTGGCGATGCTGCTTCCCTCCGTTGCGGTTCTGCTGGTGCTCTGGCAGGAATGCGGCGAGAATCCGGCGCTTTTCTGCTACCGTATTGGACTGGGTGCTTTTGCTACGGTGCGTTTGCGCGCGCTGGTTCCCGTGCCGGCCTGGCGGGCTAATTTTCGGCGCCCCTCGAGGAACCGCTTCGCGTGCTTGAATCCATCCGACACCTGCTGCACTCGATTTACGACGTCGAAGGACTGATTAGCTGGGGCGGGCCGCTGCTGGTCTCCATCATCGTCTTCATTGAAACCGGATTCTTCGTAGGCTTCTTCCTTCCTGGCGATTCCCTGTTGGTTACCGCTGGTGTTTTTGCTGCAGCCGGAAAAATTCCGCTGTACTGGCTTCTAGCGCCGGTGATGCTATGCGCGATTGCGGGCGACCAGATTGGTTACTGGATCGGACGGGGAGCGGGAAAATCGTTGTACAGCCGCAAGGAATCCTTCTTGTTTCGGCGCAGTCATTTACAACGCGCGCGCGAGTTTTACGAGAAGTACGGCGGAAAGACGGTCATTCTGGCGCGCTTCGTTCCCATCATCCGCACGTTTTGCCCACTGGTGGCTGGGGCTGCCGGAATGCCGTATTCCCGCTATCTCACTTACGACATTGGTGGCGGGATTCTGTGGGTAGGCAGCATGATTCTGGGCGGGTATTTTCTGGGGCGTTCGGTGCCGAACATCGGACAGCGTATTCATTATGTGATTGCGGTGGTGGTAGTGCTTTCGCTGCTGCCGGCGGTGATCAGCATCCTGCGCGCCCGTAAGGCGAGCCGCACAAGCAGGGTTGCCGCCTAGAGTAGCGTAGAAGACCAAAGAGATTGAGTTGTGGCCTCCAGTCCTCCCATTCGCGCCGTGATTTTCGATATTGGCCGCGTGCTGATTCGTGTTGATCTCTCGCGGGCCATGGCTGGCCTTTCGCAGGCCATTCCGCTTACTCCTGACGAACTGTGGAAAGCGCTGCAAAACGATCCGCATTGGATGGACTGGCAGGAAGGGCGGATCACACCGCGCGATTGGCACCTGCACATCACCAAGCGGCTGGGCGGCTCGCTCTCCTTTGAGGAATTCACTGCTGCCTGGAACAGCGCTCTCGACCCAGAGCCCATTCAGCCTGAAGAGTTTTTGGCCGGGCTCGCCAGGAAGTACAAGATGGCAGTGCTGTCGAACACCGATCCGATCCATATGGCGAATGAGGAAGCGCGCTTCAGCTTCTTCCGGCATTTCCCGGTGCGCCTTTATTCCTATCGAGTGGGCGCCAGCAAGCCGAATCCGCTGATTTACCGCGAAGCGCTGCGCGGCTGCAAAGTAAAGGCGCAGGAAGCGGTCTTCATCGACGACGTGCCAGCCTACGTAGACGCGGCCAAGCGGTTAGGCATGCACGGAGTGGTATACTTGTCGCCTGATCAACTCGTTGCAGACCTTGCAGGCCTGGGCGTGAAAGCCGGTTGATCGCCCCATCATTTTGGCCGATCGGCCATCCCGTGGAGTCATGCTAGACTCGGCTGCGGTGGCATCGGTTGATGGAATCCCGCGAGACCAATCCGACTAATCTGCGCGTTCTGACCATCGGGCATTCCGACCATGCGCTGGAGCACTTTTTGACGCTGTTGAAGGTTTATTCGGTGGATGTCGTGGCGGATACGCGGTCGTATCCTTATTCCAATTTTGCGCCGCAGTACGATCAGGAGCCGCTGCGAACGGCAGTGCAGAGCGCCGGGCTGCAATACGTGCACCTGGGCAAAGAGCTGGGCGGACGGCCTGACGGCGAGGAATTTTACGATGCGAAGGGCCACGTTCTTTACGACAAGGTAGCGGCGACCGAGATTTTCAAGGCGGGGATTGCGCGAATCGAGCAAGGCATTCGCAAATACAACGTAGCGTTGCTGTGCTCCGAGGAAAATCCGGCGGGTTGCCATCGTCGGCTGCTGGTCGGGCGCGTGCTAACGGACGCCGGAATCCAGGTAGGGCATATCCGCGGCGACGGCCGGCTGCAGCCGGAAAGCGAACTGGCACAGGAACTGGACGCCAAGCATCCGCAACTGGATCTTTTCGCAAGCGCCGAGGCTCCTGAATGGAAATCTATTCCATCGGTTTTACGAAAAAAACGGCCGAGCAGTTCTTCAGCCTTCTGAAGAGCGCGGGCATCCGGCGGCTGCTGGATGTGCGTCTGAATAACATTTCACAATTAGCGGGTTTTGCGAAGCGTGATGATCTGCGCTTCTTTCTGCGGGAAATCTGCGGCGCGGAATATATCCACGAGCCGCTGCTCGCGCCCACGCAGGAGATCCTGGACGAATACAAGAAGAACAAGGGAAGCTGGCATGAATACGAGGGGAAATTCCAGGCACTGATGGCGGAGCGCAAAATCGAAGAGAAGCTAGATCAATCCGCCTTTGCGGCACCCACCGTGCTGCTGTGCAGCGAGGTGAGGCCCGAGCAGTGCCACCGACGGCTGGTCATCGAGTACCTGGCGGCGAAGTGGGAGCCTTTCGAGGTCCGGCACCTGTAAGTAGACACTTGCGCTCGCCGCTTTCCGGTATTACCATCCATCAATCATAGCCATGCTGCTAATCATCAACCACGTGACCCGCATGAAGCCGGGCTTCATCTGCGTGGCCGGGATCGAACCGGAGACCGGGAAACACATCCGGCCGGTGTTATGCCAGGGATTGCTCACGCGCAATCTGCTGCGCAAGGAAGGCGGAGTCTTCGAGATTGGCGCGCTGGTGGACCTGGGGCCGACCAAAGACGTGGGCTGCGCGCCGGAAGTGGAAGACCGGGAATTCTGCGTGACGAACCTCCGCTACAAATACAAGCTGAAGCCGGATGAATTTTGGAAATACGTCAGCACGACTGCGCAGAATCGCGCCAAGTCCATCTTCGGCGAGGAGCTGCAACAACGCGAAACCAGCTGTACGACGGAAGCCGGGGCAGGCAAAGCCTCGCTCGGCATTTTGAAGCCGGCGCGCGTGTGGCACATCGGCGTCAATGATTTCGAGAGTGTGCGCATCTATCTTTCCGACGGCGAAGTGCACCCGGACTTGCCGGTGACGGACATTCGTTTGTATGCGCGGGACCAGAAGACGGCGCGGCACGAAATCGTGGAATGCCTGGAGCGCCGCTTGCGCAAGACCGCGGCGGTTTTGGCGGTCGGGCTAAGCCGGCCTTGGAAGAAGGACGGCGACGACGCGCCCCGGCATTGGCTACAAGTCAACAATATCCACCTCGAAGAGGATCCGCTCGGCGCGCTGTTCGATTGCTGAAATCGCCCCGGGGGATGTCGGCGGCCGACCTGGCGGCTTGTAGAGCCACCGGCCAAAAACCAACGCGCAGGTTTGCCGAATGCGCGCAAAAAATCCGCTGCGGTCTTCACGTTCGCGTAACTTTTGCTAGGACTAGTACCGCTCCCCCTTTCCGCGCGGCCTGCACCCGGCTTCTTTTCAATCGGTTACGGACGGCCCCACCAGATACCTTGTGGTTGGCGGGATGCACTGCTCTGTGTACGAACCCACTGGGAACTTCGTAGAGCAATTGATGCCCAAGCTGGGGTGAGGAGAAATAAGGAACATATGTCCGACGAAAGAATCGTGGAAACAAGAACCGAATCACCCGCATGGACTTTGCCAGCGATTGTCGTTCTGGGTTTGGTAGCGGCGGGAGGGCTGTTTTTTGGATGGACTGCGTCTTCCAAGCTGGACGCAGCACAGCAAGCAGTCGAACAGAGGCTCAAGGCCACCGAGCAATCCGTGCAGCAAGATGTGACCTCTCTGAAGGACCGCATCGCGCAAGACGAAAAGACGAATACCGACCTGCAAGGCGACCTGAAAGTGGTCACCGGCAGGCTCAAGATTACGCAAGGCCAGCTCAAGAAGGCCCGCGAAGAAGCGGCCAAAGCAGTTGACGAGACCAGTCAGAAGCTCACGGCTCTCGACACTTCCGTACACACCGAACTGGCCACCAAGGCAGCCTCGGATGACCTGAAGAACGTGGACACCAAAGTAGGCGGCGTGCGCACAGACCTCGACACCACTCGCGAAGACCTGAAAATGGCCCGCAGCGAAATGGGCACTCTGATCGCTCGCAACCACGATGAGATCGACCAACTGCGCCGCCTCGGCGAACGCGAGTACGTCGAATTCACCATCGCCGGCAAGAACAAGCCTCAGAAGGTCGCCAACGTCACCGTCGAATTGAAAGGCGTCAACGAGAAGAGGAACCAATACTCCGTGGCCATGACCGTGGAAGACAAGCAGTTCGAGAAGAAGAACCGGTCCATGAACGAGCCTGTGTTCTTCTATATCTCCGGGACCAAACTGCCCGAAGAAATCGTCATCAACAAGGTGGGCAAGAATACGGTGAGCGGGTATATCAGCATTCCGAAGGCAAACTCGCAGCCGCAAGCCACCAGCACCACTTCCGGTAAGTAGATAAGTAGAACGAAGGAAGGCGCGGCAGTTGCTGCGCTGTGTGCAAGAGGCGGGCAGAAGTTTGCTCGCCTCTTTTTTTGTCCCCGCCGCTCGGCTTGGTGAGGCCCCTGGCAAAGCAACTGATAGAATCTCTATGCCTTACGGAGCCCACTTTGCGCCAGACTTCCAGCGTCTTGTATCTCGCCGTCGATTCCCTCATTCCTGCAAGAGGCGGCGCCATCCCCGGTCTGGATGAGTTTATGGCTACATTGGACCATGCGGGCGTACCGGTGGTGTGGGTCTCCAGCCGGACGCGGCTACAGCTGGACGATCCACGAAGAAAGGCCGGGCACACCCACCCGTTCATCGCAGAAGACGGCTGTGGCGCTTATCTACCCGAAGACTATTTTCATCTCAAGCCGGAGAAGACGGTTCGCCTGGGGCGTTTTACCTGCATCCCGGTCGCTCAGCGGCAGCCGGCGGCTGCAGGAACTGGCCGAGGCAACCGGCGTGGATGCTGTGCCGTTGCGTTCCCTTTCACCCCGGGAGTTGGCTCAAAACTCGGGCCTGCCGTCGCGAGAGGCCGAACTGCTCCGGCAGCCAGACTTTGACGAGCTTTTTTTTCTTGCGGGGGCTTCGGACGCCGATGTAGGACGGCTGAAAGCGGAAGCGCAGAGCAGGAATCTGCAGCTGCGCGAGCAT
>JABDEK010000029.1 GCA_013287135.1 Acidobacteriota bacterium
GGGGTTAACCACGGGTTCATCAAGACTGGCTCAAGCTATCGGAATGTGGATTTCCCCAACGCAACTTCGGTGCTGACTCAGCTCCTCGGTATTAACGACGGTGGCGTGGAAGTCGGCTACTGGCAAAACGGCGCAGGCACTCAGTTTCCGTTCATGTTAATGGGCACCACGTTCACACAACTTGATTCCATGCTCCCAGCGAATACCAGCGCGCAGGCAACGGGTGTGAACGATTCGTCCGAGATTTCCGGTTTCTACGTGGACTCCTCCGGCGTCAATCACGGATTCCTGTTGATCAAGGGCGTGGTCACTGTGCTGGACTTCCCTGAGGCGACTTTCACGCAAGCGTTGGGCTTAAACAATCTGCAAGAAGTGGTTGGCACCTATATGGATGCCAAGGGCAACACTCACGGGTTCCTCTACGATTCCAAGAGCAAGACATATCAATCGGTAAACGATCCCTCGGGCGTTGATACTACCGTTGTGAACGGCATTAACGACCAAGGCCAGATCGTCGGTTTCTATGTGGATGGCTCGGGAAATACAGATGGTTTCGTCGGCCACATCGTGCGCTGCGTCAACTAAACGAAACAGTCGGTTCCAGCAATTTCGGGCGGGATGGCTGATGAAGCCGTCCCGCTTTCTGTTTCTGAACGTCAGGGCTATATGGCGGGTTTTGTGTTTAATTGGGAATAACTTGCCAGCCTGGGGAAAGGCTTGGCTGTAGCGTTGGGCCCGCCTGATAATAGGCGCCGCCGTCAAAATTCATGAACCAAATCGTATTCTCGGACGTGCTTGTATTCCACAACAAAAGATCCTTGGCGCCGTCGCCACTAAAGTCACCCACAGCCTGGATTTCAGTATCAGCGGGCAATTTTGCAAAGACTTGGCTCGACAAAGCAGTTTTCAGGAAAGGCCTGAAATTGGTGATTCCCAATTGTCCGGTTGAAGGGTTGATCCATACGATGCTGGCATAAGCAGTTCCCAGAGTTTGAAAAATTCCGGTTGCGGCAACGCTCCAGGTGGCATCGAAACGACCCGATGTGCTGCCGTACATTGCCGCGTAATTGGCGGTTGAGGAATAACCGAGGCTCGTAACTTTAAAATCCGCCGTCGTCGGCGGAGCTGATGGATAGAAATAAACAACTTCCAGGTTGCCGCTGGTATCCCTCAACAGAACGTCGGAATATCCATCGCCGTTGAAATCGGCCACGGCAGCTGCAGACCAATTCGAGACCGTCGCCGGCTGAAAAGTTCGCTGCCCTATAACTCGGTCGCCAGTCATCAACAAGATTTTCCCGGTCTGCGAGCTACTATTCCAAAGAAGGATATCCGTGTAACCATCTCCGTTAAAATCTCCGGTGCCCGCGACTGCTCCGTCGGTGCTCAGCAGTTTGTAGATCGGACTGTATTGTGCGCTCCACGGATTGTTGTTGTTCCTATAAGGCTCCTTCCATATGCCAACTTCTCCATTGGCCGTATTCGTGACCACCGCACTGGCATAACCGTCGCCGAAAAAGTCGCCGCTGCCTTGAACTTGAAACTTTGCGGTGAGGTTCGGTTGAGAAATGGAAAAAAGCGAATATTGCAGCGGAGCGGTAGCGGTGGCCAAGCTGAAAACAGGAATTTCAAATTCAGTTGGATTGCTTTGATTCCTAAAAAGAAGATCGCCCACCGTGTTGCCGGCATAACTCATATTGCGATTGGCGTCGAAAGTGATGGTCGGAGTGGGCGCCGGCGCGCCCCCTGTCACTACATCGTTGAAATTCACGTCCGAAACTTGATGGGCGAGATTAAATCCCCTAAAAATCGGCGGAAACTCCTGAGCATCGGTCGCTTGGATATTGCTGAAAGTGAGGCCGCTGATAGAGCCAAGCTGTGTGTTGTCGGACTGAAAGTTGCTAGGAACGACCTGAATTCTAAACAGTTGCCAGTTTTCATTTTCCACGCGAATATCTTCAAAAGTGTAATTGCTCAGATTTCCAGAACCACCTTGATTGGCGGAAAACACCGCGTCAGAGGTATTAGGCCAATTATATTCCCCGCGTATCACGTCGGAATTTCGAACAGTAATATTAGTTACATTGGTGCCGATACCAGCTCCTATCTCGAAGGCGGCAGCGTTGTTCAACTTCCAGACCACGCAGTTTTGAACCAACAAATTGCTTGCCGTGATTTTGATGGAGTCGTCGCCATTTTTGACAAAGCTGTTTTCAATCACACTGCCAGTATCTTGCGCTCCATAACTTGCTTGAATTCCGTCGGAATTGCCCAGCCAGGCGATCACTTTCACGTTGTCCACCGTGTTGCCGCTGCCGCCATTGATGGATACGTTGTAAAAAGGTGATTGGATGAAAGTGATCCCTTCGACCCGCAGATTTTGCACATTCCCTTTGGAACTGACCATGTCAGGGCAACCTGCTGATGTGCTTATACACTGCGCTTTGGGCAGATTCTCTCCGGAAAGAATTCCTCTTCCCCGAATTGTTGCGTTACGCGCTCTCGTTTTAAAAGCTAAGAAGCCTTTTACATAGGCGCCCGCCGCTAAATAAACTGTTTGATTCGAATCAATCGTCAACGGCGTGAGGCCGAGATCGTAAATTCCGGGCCCGAAGTACAAAGTGTTCTGAAAGCCGCTCAGTTGCGGAAGCGCCGCTCCCGAGAGAACCGAGAGACCCGGCGCAACTCGCAACACATTGGCGGCGAGAGGATTCGGGGTATTCGGTTCAACTGGATTGGCAAACACCAACATCGGATTTATAAGATCCGCATCATTGGCTTCAATGCAAGTGTCACCGGTAGTGCAGAAGTCGACGGCATATTGCCCGGGTTGGTCCAAGGTAAACGAGACGGTGTTGCCGGTTACGGTGGGAATGATTTGCGCGTGGCTTGGCAGAATACGAGCTGAGGTGAATGAATTAGCATTGGTTACCTGAACCGTGACCGAGCCGGCAAACGAGAACGAGGTCCACGAAGTGGCATGCTCCAGGGTGGAAGAGCTACTGACACCGCTGGGTTGCCCATTGGGTAGAAAGCCCGGATTTTGCACTTGGTAGACAAACGAACCGATCCACGAATCATGTTGACTAAGACGCACCGTGTACTGCGAAGACGGAATAATTCCAGAAGGCGTGCGATCGACTTGAAGGTCGCTGTTTAGGTCAGCCTTTGCTTGGCCACAAGCGGCCGATGTAGATGCGGCGCTGCAGACATATCCAATCAAGCAAACGGTTAACGCCAGCACCAAAAAAGGTCCAGCTATACGTAGTTTCTGATTCTTACTTTCCGGCCGCCGAGACATATCACAAATTCCTTTCGTCGAGTGATGCTGGCCGTTCAGTCTTTATCCTTGAACACTGGGTGGACCCAAAAGTAGCAAAAAGCCATTGAAATTTGATTACGGTAGTATGAACCACCAATCACCACGAGGCTCTTATGTTGGCCGGAAAATATTTTTTTTGCGACTAGGAATGCGGTTTCCAAAAATCACCGGCGCCTTCAAGCGTACATTTCTTTTAGCCCCAGCCCGTACACGATGGTATTGAGGTCGAGCTACCCTCCCGTTCCGGTTAATTTGACAGTCTGCGGAGAATTTGTCGCCTCGTCGGTGATTGTGACCGTGCCGGTTAGGGTGCCGGTCGCCGTCGGAGTAAACGTCACCATAACCGTGCAACTCGCGGGGGACGGCCCCAACGTGCCCATACAAGTCCCGGCGGTCTCCGCAAAATCCCCAGTGGTCCCAAACGAGATCGACGTAGACCCTGTGCCAGTGTTTTTTATAGTGACGGTTTTAGCCGCGCTCGTCGTTCCTACGGCCTGTTTGGCAAACGTCTCGCTCGTCGGCGTGGCTGTCACTACGACAGTGGGAGCCTTCCCGGTTCCGGTCAGTTTAACGGTCTGGGGCGAGGTGGACCCGTTGTCGGTGATGCTGATCGACCCGGCAAGCGTGCCGGCTGCGCCGGGAGTAAACGTCACGGAAATCGTGCAACTTGCGGGAGAGGGTCCTAGCGTTGTTCCGCAGGTATTCGTCTGGGCAAAGTCTCCGGTCGCTGGCGAAATCGTAATCGGCGTGGATGCTGAGCCGGTATTTTTCGCCGTTACAATTTTTGCTGCGCTGGTGGTATTCACCGTTTGTGCGGAAAACGTTTCGCTCGTGGGTGAAACCGTCACCACAGCAACCGCACCAGTGCCCGTACCTTTCAGGCTCACCATCTGAGGCGAGTTCGTCGCACTATCGGTGATCGAGATGGCGCCGGTGAGAGTGCCCACCGTTTCGGGTGTAAAAGTTACAGAAATCGTGCAACTTGCCGGAGAGGGGCCAAGAGTAGAGCCGCAGTTATTCGTCTGGGCAAAATCTCCGCTCGCTGGTGAAATCGTAATCGGAGTGGATAAGCTGCCAGTATTTTTTACTGTGACGGTCTTGGCCGCGCTCGTAGTTCCTACTGCTTGCGAGGTGAAAGTCTCAGTCGTGGGCGTAGCCGTGACCACAACGGTGCCAGCCTTCCCGGTCCCCGTCAGGCTCACCATCTGAGGCGAGTTCGTTGCGTTGTCGGTGATTGAGATCGAGCCGGTCAGCGTGCCTGCGGCTTCAGGAGTAAATGTGATGCTAATCGTGCAACTCGCGGGAGAAGGACCCAGTGTCGTCCCGCAAGTGTTGGTTTGAGCAAAGTCGCCGCTTGCAGGTGAAATCGTAATTGGGGTAGATCCACTGCCGGTATTTTTCACCGTGACGACTTTGGCCGCGCTCGTGGTTCCGATTGTCTGTGCAGCAAAAGTCTCGCTCGTGGGCGTCGCTGTGACCACGACAGTGGCAGCTTTGCCCGTGCCTGTTAGCGAAACCATCTGAGGCGAGTTTGTTGCGCTGTCGGTGACGGAGATCGCTCCCGTGAGAGTGCCTGTAATAGTCGGACTAAACGTCACAGATATGGTGCAACTCGTGCCGCTACCGGCCAGCATCGTGCCGCACGGCGTTGTTCCGCCGGCCACCGCGGCGAAGTCTCCGCTGGCGGCAAACGAAAGCGACGTACTGGCGGTGCCCGTGTTTTTAATGGTCACAGTTTTCGCCGCGCTCGTCGTCCCGACTGTCTGAGCGGCAAACGTCTCACTCGAAGGCGAAGCCGTCACTATTACGGTGCCGCTGCTTGTCCCCGTGCCCGAGAGACTCACCATCTGCGGTGAGGTGGATGCGCTGTCGGTGATTGTGATGGAGCCGGGGAGGCTGCCGGCGGTTGTAGGAGAGAAGGTGACGTTGATTGTGCAAGTGACTCCGCCAGCCAATGTGGTGCCGCAGTTATTCGTCTGGCCATAATTCGAGCTTGCAGCCACCGTGATCGCTGTGGATGCGGTGCCGGTGTTTTTTACGGTGATGGGCTGGCTGGCGCTGCTGGTTCCAACGTTTTGATTGCCAAAGGAAAGAGTTGTTGGCATCACCGTTATAGTGGTGAGACCAGTTCCGGAGACGCTTACCGTCTGCGGTGAATTCGACGCAGCATCAGTGACCGAGATATTTCCTGAAAGAGAGCCTGTCGCGGTGGGAGCGAAAGTCGCGTTCACCGTGCAGCTCACCCCGGCGTTTAATGTTGCCGGAGAAACCGGACAATTGTTGGTCTGCGCAAAATTCGTGCTGGCTGCGATAGAAACGGTTGTGTTCCCGGTGCCTGTGTTCTTCACGGTGATCGCCTGGCTGGCGCTTGTGCTGCCGACGGCTGTCGCAGGGAAGGTCAATGTGGTCGGCGTTGCGGTCACGGTCACAGTGGCAGCAGCGCCCGTGCCTGTCAGGCCCACGGACTGAGGCGAATTCGTTGCTTGATCGGTGATTGAGATTGAGCCGGTGCGCGTGCCGGTTGTAGTGGGAGTGAACGCCACGGTGAGCGTGCAGCTTCCCCCGGATGCCAGCGTGCTCGAGCAATTGTTGGTCTGCGCAAAATCCCCGGTGGCTGCTCCGATTGAAAGCGGCGTTGCTACAGCGCCGCTATTTTTCACCGTTACCTGCTGGCTGGAGCTGGTTGTTCCGACGGTCTGCGAAGGGAACGTCAAGCTCGACGGCGTCGGCGTGACTATAACAGTGCCCGTTCCGCTGCCAGAAAGGCTGATCATCTGCGGCGAGTTCGTTGCTTGATCGGTGACTGAGATGCTGCCCGAGAGAGGGCCGGCCACGGAAGGCGTAAAGGTCACGTTAAGTGTGCAACTTGCTCCGGCGTCCAATAGGTTCCCGCAGTTATTAACCTGAGCGAAGTTACCCGTGATGGAGATGGCGATCGATGTGTATGCAGAACCCGTATTCTGCACGCTCACGCTTTGGAAAGCGCTTGTGACGCCCACTGCTGTTGGCATGAAAGTTAGGCTGGTCGGTGTGGCTGTGACCGTGGTGGTCGCAGGTGTTGCCGTTCCAGACAAAGTCACGACCTGCGGCGAATTTGTTGCGCTGTCAAAGACCGAGATATTCCCAGTGAGGTTTCCTGCGGCATTTGGAGTGAATGTCGGAGTAATGGTGCAAGTCGCACCGGCCGCCAATGTGGACGGAGCGACAGGACAGCTATTCGTCTGGCCAAAATTGGAGCTCGCTGAAATCGAAACTGTGGTCGCCGTGCTGCTTCCTGTGTTTTTTATGGTGATAGTTGAACCCGTGCTTGTTGCATTCAAAACCGTCGAGGGGAAAGTAACGCTGGTGGGCGTCGCTGTAACGGTGGTCGCTCCGTTCCCTGCTCCCTGAGACACAAAGAACGGCTGATGAGCGAAGACCGCGCAACCACTCCACGGTGCTGAGGGAAAATTCTCGACATAGAGCAGAAATGTTCCGGGGCTCGCTATAGCAGTCGCGGGCACAGTCGCTTGAAGCTCGGTTGAACTAACGAACGTAACCGGGAACGTTGGTCCGCCAAAGAAATTGAAACCAACAATTTCGATCGGATTTCCAGAGCCGTTCGGGGTGAAGCCTGTTCCATTGATCGTGAGTGTGAATGCAGAGCCGCCCGAAGCGACCGACGACGGGCTTAGGCTTGTAATAGCTAGCGGTGCGCTCGTCGTGTTGAAATTGGCGTATACGAGCGACTCGTCAGTGGGCGACAACATTTCCGACGGTGTCGTGCCAGTAAGATCGTAGCTCCAACCCGTAAATATCCAGGGTGAACCGCCCGAGTTCGTAGACGGCGTTTCGGTATAAGTCAACGTCGTTCCCGACGGATAGAATCCGCCCATTGTGGAAGCGGGAGTAATCGTCGCGGTGCCGCCGCAGGGATTGAAATTAGTTGCCGGCACATATTCAGGGGTGAGCGTCGCGATGTAGCTCTGGCTAGTAGCAGGCAGCGTAACAGTCAGAGGATTGGCGGTACCCCCTGGAGTCCAGGTCGAAAAAACAAATTGAGTATTGAAGTCGAAAGGTTCGAGGCCTGAAGCAAAATCCAGATTATGCATCGTACCGGAGGCCCACGCTGAACCGTCATAAGCCGGGCCAGGGTCCGGGGAAAAATTCTTTGGCGTGTTCCAGAAATCACCATCTACGGTCACCGAAAGTCTCGAGCTGAAAGAATCGGGCGTAACGTCAACTGTATAAATCGGATAGGTCGTGAATTCCGCTGTGGTATCCACGAACAGCCCCGTCTCCGGGACGTAAAATGTCTTAGGATTCGCGCCTAGACCGCCGGGAAGCCAGTAAGGCGCATTGTTGAATTCGTAGAAGTTGTATCCGCTGCTTGGATGGGCAGTCAACGTGGCTTGCTGGCGCGCTACAAAGAAGACGCCCGAGGCGCCGGTGTAATTCTGAGGCGTTGGCGACACGGAAACGGCGCCCGACCCCGTCGGGAAAATTGCAGCAGTGTAAGGGACCAGTTGAATAAAATTGGCGGAGTAGGTTGCTACTTGCGGGGCTGTTGACGGAAAGCCGGCGTCGCCATTTCCCGGAGTCACGGTAATTGTGTGGCTCTGCGATCCGCCGTCGTTCCAGGCACCGTAGGTATAGTAAAACGTTGTCGGCTGAATCGGATTGCTGCTGTCGACAATGATGCCGCTCAAAGTTTGGACGCCGGTGGCAACAGTCAGTGTGTGAGTGGAATTCAGTGCCCAACTGTAGGTCATTGGTGTGGTGACCGGCGAGCCATCCACCATCACTTGCAAGCCCGGCGGGTTCGATGTGACGGTCACTTCTGTAGGAGCTACCCCGTACAGGCGCATGATCCCTTCAACGTCGGCTGCGGAGTAACCAACCGCATTGGAGAGCGGCATACCGGGTGGAATTGAATCGAGCGGGGGACCACCGTTGCGCGAGAACGAGAAGGCTGGGTATTCCATCACGGAGGCGAAATCATACGGGGTCAAGTTCTGCTGATCATTGTCCACGGCTGGAAGGAAGTTGCCGATAGAACCTTTAATGACGTTGGCATAATTAAACGTCACGTAATTCGCCGCGTCTGTGCGCGACTGCTCGTGCCACACACCAGTAACGTGTCCAAATTCGTGGAGAATCGTGGCGATCGTGCAATTTGATGCGCCGGTCACCATCTGCTCGCCTATCCCTGCATCGCCTTCGGTTGCTTCGCACACGCCAGTTGGACTACCGCTAAGGTTGATGTCGATGTAGTTCGCTTGTCCACTGTAGGGCACCAGCTGGATGACTCCAGCTAATGTGGAGTTGTAGGTGCTGATAGCGCTGGCGAGGTTCGGATTGGTCGATGCTCCATCGATTACGTATGGGATTTGGGCAACGCCATTAACTTTTGGCCAGAGATAGTTCGAGTTTACGAGACCAACGGAATCTGAATGTACGCCACCGCTTTGGCCAGCTTTGGGCATGGGCTGCACGTTTTCCAGGATGATGTCGCCCTCATAAATGTTTCGGCCATTAATGACCTGATAGGTGACCGGGCGTCCGCGCCATAGGCCCATGCGCGTTTCCGAGGACGTGGGGGTCGGCTGCGTGATCTGACCGGGGGCTGGTCGTCCCTGCGGGGGTTGTCCTTGCGCGAAGCTGGCGCCACCCACGGCGCAAAAGGCGAAAAGACACAGCACCGACACAGCGGTGCGCGAGAAAGCTCTAAGCACAAATCCTCCGGGGTTGGGGCGAAGAAATTGACCTTTTACCGAGCGTAGCCAGGAGCAGACGATAGGTGTAGGTGCGCTTCTTTTCTAAAGTGAGCAGGGAAATCTGTCAAGACCCGAAAGCCAGTGGGCCGTGAGTAATGGTACCAACAAACGAGACAAATTCAAATCGGCCGGGCCCGTTTCAGTTGCCGACTGCGAAAAAATGTCCTTTGTTTTGCGTGTAAATGGTCCCTTCTGGTCCGATGGAGAGAGGGGTGTAAGCTGCGCCTAGCGCCAGATCAAGAAACGGCTTGCCTCCTGGGGTCGGTGAAGGCTCCCGTGTGGCCCTGAGGAAGCAGGTATAAGTTGCCGAGCTCGCTATTCACGTAGACATCGCCGTCGGCATCGAAAGCCGGCATATGGATGCACCATTCGAAGCCAGCCGGCATATTGTTGATGCAACTTCTCGTTCCATCCGGTTTGCGACGGCAGCTTTCCGTATTTGTATTTTTAAACTGCCATTCCGCTTTTAGTTTTGAGTCGAACGGGGTTATGTAATTCGGTCCCGGCGGCGCTTGTGCGCAGACGGGGTTGTTATAGAAGCAATAAGCTCCCCCCCGTAGCGATTATCCTTGGTGATGATGGAATACGTTTCGTTATGTTCATAAACGCCGGGAGCATCGTCCCACCTGAAGGGATACGATCCGAGGAAATTGCCCTTGGCATCGAACTTGAACATGTGTCCTTGCGAAAAATTGTAATTGTCGACGACACCATAGTGGACGGATCTGTCAGGCGCTACGACCGGTGAGGCAGTTGAAGATTGACGGGGCCAACAGCACGACCCAGTTGAAAATATGATATTTCTTAGGGACCGCACCGCAGTCCGTTCGCATCACATTGAAAGCGACTGCAAGACCACGGTGTGCCGCAATAATTTTTCCTGGATGAGCTTGCGAGGAGGTAGATCATGCGAGGGAACGAAATGCGAGGCTCGCTTCTAAGAGTCTGCTTTGGTGCGATTATTTTGATGCTGAGTTGCACGCTCGCACGAGGCCAAGAACCGACAGCGCAGCCCGCGACCATGCTCGCGCAGGCTGATGCGGTGCCCGACGTGCGCGCGTTGGCGGACGCCATTCGCAGCTTGCAGGTTCAGGTGCAAACGCTGAACTCGCAAGTGAACGAATTGCGTACGGATGAGCAGCGTTGGCACGCGGAAGCTCGTGAGCTTCGTAGCGAACTGGAACTCACCAGGGCGCAGCTTGCTTCGCATCCGGACGCGCTGAGCTATGCGGAATCATCCACTTCGCCACAGAAATTTCTGCCGCCATCGGCGAATTCAAATGTGAATCTATCCAATCCTGCTGAAACAACGCAAACTGCTTCGGCGACAACTCTTGAACAACGCTTAGCGGAACTGGAAGACAACCAGGATCTGCTCGACGCCAAGATCAACGAACAGAGCCAAACAAAGGTAGAAAGCGGATCAAAGTATCGAGTGCGGCTGTCGGGCATCGTGCTCTTAAATCTATTTGATACTCGCGGACCTGTGGATAATGCGGACTTTCCGCAGTTGGCAGTTCCTCCGACATTTGGGAATTCTTCAAATGCGTTCGCGGCTACAATTCGCCAGTCGCAAATTGGGGTGGAAGTGTTCGGGCCGGAGATTGCTGGGGCGCGCACCAGCGCGAATGTGAAATTTGATTTTGCGGGCGGATTTGCCGATTTGCCAAACGGAGTTTCAATGGGAGTCGTTCGCCTGCGCACAGGCACTATCCGGATGGACTGGGCCAACACTTCTATCATCGCCGGCCAAGATTCCTTGTTTTTCGCACCCTTGATCCCAACTTCGCTGGCTTCGATCGCTACTCCGCCACTGGCTTACGCCGGAAATCTTTGGAGCTGGACGCCTCAAGTACGCATCGAACATCGTAAGGATTTGAGCAAGGGATCGAGCTTGCTGTTTCAGGCTGGAATTTTGGATTCGCTTACAGGAGACATCCCAGTGATGCAAGGCTATCGCGCTCCAACGGCGGGTGAACAATCCGGCCAGCCAGCGTATGCTGGGAGGATCGCGTGGACTCATCATTTGTTCGAGCGAAACTTTACCGCGGGTGTGGGCGCCTATTATGGGCGCCAAAACTGGGAATTTGGCCGCGATGTCGATGGGTGGGCGGCCACCGCAGATGTCTCACTACCGCTTGGCAGATTTTTTACAGTGACCGGAGAACTCTATAGAGGTCGCGCGGTTGGTGGGCTTGCTGGGGGAGTAGGCCAGGACATTCTGCTTTCGGGTGCGGTTACGGATGCAACAACCACTATTCGCGGACTGGACTCAATAGGAGGATGGACGCAACTGAAATTCAAGCCTACCACTAAATTCGAGGTCAACGCGGCGCTGGGCGTTGATAATCCGTTCGCGAGCGAATTGAGGCGTTTCCCGGACACGCAGTATTATTACGGTTATTCAATATCGCGGAACCTGAGCCCGTTCATCAATTTCATCTATCAAGTGCGCTCGGACGTGCTGTTCTCAGCAGAATTCAAACGGATACAAACTTACACGCTGGACAGCAATTTCAACGCGGCCAATCAATTCGGAATCAGCATCGGATACATATTTTAATGAAATCGTTGGGAACAGCTCGATTCTTTAAAATTCGCTATTGGATAGTGCTGCTCGTGTTTTGTTTCTTCCCCCTTGCTGCGCGTGCGCAGGACAATGCGGTGACTGCCAAGGTTGTGGAGGTAAAGCAGGGAAGTGACACCGTCTCAAATGCTCCGAATGTCGTGGTGTGGCTCATTGCACTGGATAATTCGGCTCAAGAATCTGCGAACCACGTAGCCGTGGATCGAAGTCCACAACTCGTACAACAAAACAAGACTTTCGAACCCCATGTTCTAGTAGTGAAAGTTGGCACGGTGGTTCAGTTTCCAAATCGCGATCCGTTTTTCCATAATATTTTCTCGTTATATGACGGAAAAAGATTCGATCTGGGCCTATACGAAGCGGGAACGACACGATCAGTTCGCTTCGACCGGCCAGGTGTGAGCTTCCTGTTTTGCAACATCCATGCGGAAATGAGTGCTTCTGTGGTGGCAGTCGATACGCCGTATTTCGCGATTTCAGATCGCCTGGGGCGAGTGAGCATAACTAATGTCCCGGATGGGCGCTATGAGATGCACATTTGGGACGAACGCGGCACGCCGGAAAGCCTGAAGAGTCTCACCCGCACAGTTGTAATTTCGCAATCGAGCCGTGCCTTGTCTCCGATTCGCGTGATGGACAACCCCGATTTCACGTTGGCGCACAAAAATAAATATGGCCAGGATTACGTTCCGCCGCCCAACTCCGGGTACGTGCAGCCATAGTGTTATTGAGATAGAGAGAGCTGGCCAACTGGCAAATTACTGAGAGAAGTTACAATTTTTTTACAATTTGCAAACGCAGTGGTGACAACGGTTACGGCGCTCTCTCGCAATCTAGCATCTGATAGTACGGAACTTAGCGCCAAGCCGACTTCCAGCGATGATTTCAGGGTCGTCTGCCCGCTAATTTTCCGGCGCATTGACGGTCTAGAGGTGAACGGGCTAGCATTGAATACTCCCTCGTTTCCTTTTACCGATCGCGCACCGCTTTGCGTGACCGAGGACACTAAATGTATGGATACCATTCTAATTATCGAAGATAGCCGCCCGATGCAACGGACGTTGCAGCGGCTGTTCGAATCCGATGGACTGCAAGTAGAGATTGCTTCTGATGGCGTCGCGGGACTAGAAAGTTTTCGAAAGAAGACTCCTGACATCGTCGTGCTGGACCTAACCCTTCCGCGTCTTCCTGGTAAGGAGCTTTGCCGCGCGTTCAAAACTCATGCTGCGGCGGTGCCAGTCGTAGTGTTAAGCGCAAATACCGAAGTGGAAGACAAAGTCCTCCTTTTGGAGCTTGGGGCCGACGATTACGTTACAAAGCCCTTCAGCCCAAAAGAGCTTCTGGCGCGTGTGAGACGTGCGATGCGTCGCGCGAGCGCGCAGGCAACGGACGGCGGGAAAATTGTCCAGGAAACACCGCGGCATGAATTGCTGATGTTTGGCGACGCGAAGATTGACTTCACCGGAATGGTAGCCACCCGCGCGGGGAAATCGCTGACCTTCACGGCGCAAGAATTCAAGTTACTTAAGTTTTTCGCGCATTGGCCTGGAAAGGTTATTTCGCGTGAAGAGCTCTTGAACGCTGTGTGGGGGTATCAAAATTATCCAACAACACGCACGGTTGATAATCACGTTTTGCGCCTGCGCCAGAAGCTCGAGCCCGATCCCGGCAACCCGCGGTATTTTCTGACCATGCACGGCACCGGATACAAATTTTCGCCCGGCGATCTCGTTGCGGTACCTGGAAAATAGCACGAGGATCTGAATGGCACGTCTCAGACTACGATCGCAACTACTGATCGCATCCCTTTTAATAATCTGCACACTGACCGGTGGCCTGCTTTTGATCGTCCGCTACACGGTACGCTCAGAAATCGCTAAACAGGTGCGAGAGAGCACGGACGCGTCGCTGCTGGCCTTCGAAAACGTGCAGCGCGAACGTGAGCTTCAACTGTCTCGCACTGCGGCGCTTCTTGCAGAGCTTCCTACGCTCAAGGCTTCCATGACGACCGAGCACGCACTGACGATTCAAGATGCGTCGGAACCATTCTGGAAGCTGGCCGGCAGCGATCTCTTTCTACTGGCGAAGTCGGATGGAAGCTTGCTTGGGTTTCACGTTGCGAAGCCGGGGTGGGATGCGGAGGTTGCGGCGCGCGATCTGAAAAGCTCTCTGGAACAAGGAGAAGACGCCGCTTGGTGGTACGCCAACGGACAACTCTATCGAGTCTTCTTGCACCCGATAACAGCCGGCACGGCGGAGAGCCAGAGGCAACTTGGAATACTCGCCATTGGTTACCAGATAGATTCAACTATGGCGAAGCAGCTAGCCGAAGTATCAGGCAGCGAAATTGCGCTCGCGACGGGTGACAAGATCATAGCTTCGACTCTTTCGCCACAAGAAGAGGCTGAACTGCAGCAATCGCTGCAACGGAATTTCAACGCGGATAATGATTCACGGGAGATGACCTTAGGGTCGAATCAATACCAGGTGGCGTCAATACTGATTCAGAGCGGACCGCCTGCACCCGTAAAGTCTTACGTACTCATGTCCTTGCAGCCGGCGAATGGTTTCATCAAGCGGCTGAATCGCACAATTTTCATACTTGCGATTTCCGCTGTTGTGTTGGCGGCATTGCTTTTGACTTTCGTGTCACGGACTATTACGCACCCTCTGGATAATCTGGTTTCGGGGGTTCGGGCGCTGGCTGCGGGGGATTACACGTACTCGATTACGCCGCGTGGGAGCAGCGAGGTTGCAGAGCTGGGCGAAGCATTCTCAAAAATGCGCGGCGAACTGCTCGCTTCACAACAACAACAGCTCGCTACTGAGCGCATTGCGGCATTTGGAACGGCGGCTAGTTCGATTTCGCACGATCTTCGGCATTATCTGGCGGCCGTTGTGGCCAACGCGGAATTCCTGTACGAAGCGGAGAAACTGAAACTTAATAGAGACGAAATCTATGACGAAATCAAAACGGCGTCGGATCAAATGATCGATCTCCTGGATTCTCTGCGTGAATTGGCGCGGGCAGACAGCTCAATTGTTCCGGTGCCGGGCTTCCTGGACCAAAGCGTACAGCGGGCTATCGAGTCAGTTCGCGCGAGGCCCGAACTGCGTAGTCGGGTGATTTCAATCAGCACATCGGGTGACATGAACGGTGTGTTCGACCCGAAAAAAATGGAACGTGCATTCTTCAATTTGCTGTTGAACGCTTGCGAAGCTACAGGCCAATCTGAGGGACAGATAAAAATTGAAGTCGGGTCGTCCGGAGAATCATTTGAAGTTCGGGTTGCGGACAATGGCGCCGGTGTGCCCGCTTCCATTCGTGGGACGCTCTTTAATCCGTTTGTTAGTTCGGGAAAATCGAATGGCACGGGCCTCGGGCTCGCCATCGTAAGCAAGGTGATTCACGACCACGGTGGGACCGTAACGGTGGAACGCACGTCAGGTGCTGGAACAATCTTTTTGGTGACATTGCCGCGCTCGGTGAATGGACGAGCAATGACTGACCGCACGCCCGCCTCATCGTTTAGTTGAAGTCCATGGGGACCGAGTAGCGCCTGCGTTCCTATTGGGGACAGGCAGAGTTGCCGCCGCAATAAATACAAATCTTTAAATCGCAGTTCCTGGTGTTTTCGCGTGTGTCGAGAGCACCAACCCTAGTTGACACATACACTAAAGACCCTATTACGCGTGAGTTGTTTGGCATTCAACATGTAGATGGAGGATCGAGTTATGTCCAATGTTCGAATCCTTATCGTGGATGATAAACAGCTCGTGAGAAACGGGCTGCGCTTGTTCCTGGAGTTACACGACGGCATGAGCGTCTGTGGCGAGGCTTCAGATGGGCTCGAAGGCATCAAAAAAGCTTTCGAGCTGAAGCCCGACGTGATTTTGCTGGATTTGAGCATGCCCACTCTCGACGGCCTGAAGGCCGCCCAGCTTATACGCCAAGGCTCGCCTCGGGCGGAGATTTTGATCGTCACAAGTCATCACTCGCTGGAAGCGGCGCGCTTAGCTGCGGAGGTGGGAGCAAGCGGCTACGTAACGAAGTCTTTGATTACCACGGATTTGGTACCAGCTATCGAGGAAGCTGTGAACCGGCACGCGGCTTAGTTAGCAGACTTCAAAATCCGATGGGGGGTGAAGTGGCCTCTCTCTCACCCACTGAAACTGGAAGAGAACCCAACTTTTGTGGGATCGAGATCGTCGCCATCCTGGATTTGTACGCCCGCTTCGAGCTGCGCGAGGTCGAGGAAGTTTCAGCCATCCACCGGCAAGTTCTCAATCTGCTCCCTGTTTAAAACGCCTTGGACCCTGGGCTGCTCGGTGTTGACGGCTACGGCCTTTTCGGCCACTTCTACGACGGTGGAAGTCGCGCCCACCGGAAGATTGAAATTGACCCCCGAAACCACACCTACCTTTACGATTAAATATTCCCAGTCGTCGTAGTGCTCTGCGTTCGTGCTGTCGTGGTTGCCAATAAAACGTAGGCGAGCAATATGACAAATCGGATTAATTTTAAATTATCGCCAGTACAGTAAGAAATCATGTAACACCCCCAGTGGCGTCATCTGATTGCCTGGTTGCGGCTTGTAATTAGACTGATAACAAGTCAAGAAAAATCCACACGCTTGACCGCAAACACGATGCCAGAAACGCGACAATTCCACGAGCCTTTGTGTGCCTTAGACGCAGTGTTTGTCCCGGCGCTAGCGGCAGAATTTCGTAGGGAGGTTGAGAGTATCGGGCGGGATTAATCCTGGGCAGCGCCGCTGAGCTCGCGAACGATGGCGCCTACGAAAGCTTTGGCGTCTCCGAAAAGCATCAGCGTCTGATCGAGGTAGTAGAGCGGATTGTCGATTCCGGCGAAGCCGGGACTCATGCCACGTTTGATCACCATTACGGTGCGAGCTTTATCAACATCCAGAATTGGCATGCCATAAATCGGGCTACTGGGATCGCTGCGAGCTGCGGGGTTTGTTACGTCGTTCGCGCCAATCACCAGCGCCACGTCGGTCTGAGGAAGATCGCCGTTAATTTCATCCAGGTCCAGTAGCTTGTCGTAGGGGATGTCCGCTTCCGCCAACAGAACATTCATGTGCCCGGGCATGCGGCCCGCTACTGGGTGAATGCCGAATTTCACGTCCACGCCGCGCTTGGTTAGCGCATCGTAAAGCTCCCGCACTTTGTGCTGTGCCTGCGCCACAGCTAGCCCATATCCGGGAACGATTACAACTTTGCTCGCTGCCGAAAGAATCGCGGCAGCTTCTTCGGCAGTGGCGCTCCTCACGTTACGAGTCTCTTGAGCCTCGGTGCCCGTCGCTTGTTCCTGGCCAAATGCGCCAAATAGTACGTTCGTAAACGAACGGTTCATGGCCTTCGACATGTTCAAAGACAGAATGAAGCCGGAAGCGCCGTCCAAAGCCCCAGCCACGATCAACAGTTTGCTATCAAGAACAAAGCCCATTGCTGCCGCTGAGAGTCCGGCATAGGAATTCAAAAGCGAAATCACCGTAGGCATGTCGGCGCCGCCAATCGGAATAATCATCAGGACGCCGAACAGCAAGGGAATCCCGACGATGAAAGGAAAGACATGCGTGTGGCCAGGATGTGTCACAACGTAAGCCGCCAATCCAATCGCAACAGCGAGCACGCTGAGATTGAGGATGTTCTGTCCTTTAAAGGTGATCGGGCGCTGTGGCAGGACTTCCTGTAATTTTCCTGCGGCCATCAAGCTGCCGGTGAATGTCAGCGAGCCTAGGATCACTTCCATGCAGAGGACCGACATGGTGAATCGTGAAACTTCTGCGCCGCGAAGATAAAACTCGGAGGTACCGACCAACGTCACGCAAAGCGCTCCAAACGCGTGGCTGAGCGCGGTTCGCTGCGGAACCGCCGTCATTTGAACCATGCCGAGCGGCACGCCGATGATGGTCCCCAGCACGAGAGCTATTGCGATCCACTTGTAATCAACGATGCCGTGGTTCAGAAGTGTTCCGGCTATTGCCAGAACCATGCCTACTTCGCCGGCCCACACGCCGTGACGGGCGGTTGTCGGCGCGCTCATCCATTTCAGCGAGAGAATGAAGAGAGCAGTGGCTGCCAGATAAGTGAGTTCGATGATGTATTGGGGAACGTGCATCTAGTTCACGGTTTTTGCGGGCGGCTGGATTTGAACATCTTGAGCATTCGATCAGTGATTAGAAAGCCGCCGACAACGTTGCTGGTGGCTGCAACAATCGCGATTGTGCCGAGCACGGTCGATAGTGTGCTTTTATGAGCGCCGACCAAGAGAATGGCGCCCACGACGGCGATCGCGTCGAGCGCGTTCGTCAAGGACATGAGCGGCGTATGCAGCAATGGAGAAATACGCCGAATCACTTCGAAGCCGATGAAAGCGGCGAGCATGAAGACGTACAGGTCGGTCATCAAATCTAATTTCATAAAGTCTAATTTCCTCCCTGCTTTTCGGCGAGCGCCGGCAATTTGTAAAACTCGCGAACTCGCGGGTTGACTATTTCACCTTGCTTGGTTACCAGCGTGCTGCGAATAATCTCGTCTTCGAGGTTTAGCTGTAGCTTTCCATCTTTTACCAGGTGCAGCAAGAAAGCGCTGATGTTGCGCGCATACATCTGGCTCGCGTGATACGGAACGCGGCTAGCCAGATTGATCCAGCCAATAATGCTGACGCCATGCTCGATTACAACTTCGCCCGGCCTGGTAAGTTCGCAGTTTCCTCCGCGCTCTGAAGCCAAATCGACGATTACGGAGCCCGGCGCCATGCGCGCGACCATCTCTCGCGTAACCAGAACTGGTGATTTTTGTCCTGGAATTACGGCAGCAGTTATGACCACATCGCTTTCTGCCACCACGCGACCGAGCAGTTCGCGCTGGGCCCTGTAGAAATCTTCACTTTGCGCTCGCGCATAGCCCCCGGCGTCCTGCGCATCGATAGCTTCGATGGGAAGTTCCACAAATCGACCGCCCAAACTGTGCACCTGTTCTTTGGCTGCGGGCCGCATGTCGTAAGCAGAAGTGACGGCTCCAAGCCGGCGAGCGGTGGCGATAGCTTGCAGTCCGGCGACACCTGCACCGATTACGAAAACGCGTCCGGGTGTAATAGTGCCGGCAGCGGTCGTCAGCATGGGGAACATTCTGGGAAGAGTGTCCGCGGCGATCAGGACCGCTTTGTAACCGCATATGGTGCCCATGGAGGAAAGCGCGTCCATGCTTTGCGCGCGGGTTGTTCGAGGCATCAATTCCACAGAAAATGAAATCGCGCCGGTGGCGGCAATCTCTTGCACCGTTTCCAGGCTCCCCAGTGGTCGCAGAAATCCGATTAACGCTTGGTCGCGGTGTAACAGCGCAAGGTCGCCTTTACCGGATTTATCATTCGAGCCGTAGGACAATACCTGGACAATGATATCGGCCGCACGAAAAACGTCAGCGCGCTGGGGAACGATCTTTATACCCTTTGCTAGGTATTCCGCATCAGGATAGCCAGCGCCCACACCCGCGCCGGCTTCTAGAACAACTTCGATGCCAGCTTTCGTGAGATTTGGAACTACTGCGGGCGTCAACGCGACTCGCAACTCCCCTGGAAAGCTTTCTCGCGGTACTCCTACGATCACTAGAGCTTCTCCGGGTTGAGGACGTTACATTTTGCCGCCCTGGGAAGATGAACGAACTGTATCTGGAAATTAGAAGGGGACGAATTCATACGTACAGGTTTTGAGTAGGTCATCAAAGCAAAATATTCTGGAGGAGCGTAAAGTCAACTGTGAAAAACACGCACTCTCTAACGCCGACATTCTATCTGTAAAGCTGATAAAGTTCACTGACAATTGGAGAGCAGATTTTTCTGTCGATTCTGAATCATGAGTGAGTGCAGAATCGGGTTCATCAAGCTGGGGAAAGTATGAGCGAGAAAGATCAGGCTTGGCGGAATTGGCCGCTGGTGCGAATTGAGAAAGAATATTCGCCGAGCAGTTGCGTACCGTCCGCCGAGCCGTTTATGGCGGAGTATGCGATCCGGAGCAGCAAGGCTGCAGAAACCCTCGCTTGCCATAAGGATCTACGCTGGGGCGGGCATCCCGACGAAACCTTGGATTTTTTCCCCGTGCCTTCGAAAAATTCTCCATTGCTGGTTTTCCTTCACGGAGGCTACTGGCAAGAGCTGTCGAAAAATGAATCGCTGTTTCTCGCGCCCGATTGCGTAGCGAACGGGATCGCATTTGCCTCCATCAACTACACCCTGGCGCCGCGGGCTGGCGTGGAAAAAATCGTTGATCAATGCCGGCGAGCAGTGGCCTGGCTGCATCGGCAAGCTGATGCGCTGGGCTTCGATCGCAACCGGATTTTTATTTCAGGGAGCTCTGCCGGCGCGCATTTGGCGGCCATGATGTTGTTGAAGGGCTGGCAAACAACGGTGGGCCTTTCCGATCATGCCGTTGCGGGCGCGATTTTACTCAGCGGAATCTACGATCTCGAACCCTTGGTAGGAACGTACATTTCGAAGCCGTTGAACCTTACAGCCGCGGACGCACACGGCCTCAGTCCCATGAACTTGGCATTGGGCCGCCCGGTGCCAGGCATCGTAGCGTGGGGAGAAAACGAAACGAGCGAATCGAAGCGCCAAAGCAAAGGCTACGCGTCGCGGTTGCACGATGCGGACTTTCCGGTTTCGGCGTTTGAAGTCGCTGGAGCGAATCACTTCGATATAGTTTTAGGTATGGCTGATCCGCAGACGCCTTTAGGACGTGCGACGCTGGAATTAATTGCGGGTAAGGCGCTCGCCTGAAAGCGAAGTTAGCTGCGCGTCGCAGCTAGGAACTTCTCAGCAAAAGTGTGAACGTCTGAGAATGTGTTGTAAAGAGGTACTGGCGCGACGCGCATAATGTCAGGCTCCCGCCAGTCGCAAATAATTCCTTCTTTCGCGAGAGCGTCGCAAACCTCGCGGCCATTTTCGCTGATTCGCATCGATAACTGTGCTCCCCGATGCGCGCCATCGCGTGGAGTGATGATTGAAAAGGCCTTTTTGGAAGACGTCTGATTGAGCAAGAACTCCAGATAGCCTGTCAGTAGTTCGCTTTTCGCACGCAAGCGCTGCATGGTTGCTTCGTCAAAAATATCGAGTGAAGCCCGCAGCGCGGCTGCCGACAGAATGGATGGATTGCTAAGTTGCCAGCCTTCGGCTCCCGGTATGGCATGAAAATCCGGCGGCATGCGGAAACGGTTTTCCTTGTCGTGGCCCCACCAGCCGGCGAACCGCGGCAATTTTGGATCTCGCGCGTGGCGTTCGTGTACGAAGCATCCGGCTATGGCGCCGGGACCAGCATTGAGGTATTTGTAACTGCACCAGACTGCGAAGTCGATATCCCAGTCATGTAATTTCAACGAAAGATTTCCGGCTGCGTGCGCCATATCGAATCCGACCACGCATCCTTTAGCGTGTCCGGCATCCGTGATCGGGCGAAAATCAAATGCTTGTCCCGAGTAATAATTAACGCCGCCGAGCAGCACCAATGCGATTCTCTCCCCGTCACGCTCGATTAGCTCTTGGATGTCCTCAGTGCGAATCCACGTTTCGCCCGAGCGAGGTTTTACTTCGATCAATCCTTCTGCCGGGCCGTAGCCGTGATACTGAATTTGTGACTTCACCGCGTATTGATCGGAAGGAAAGGCGTTAGCTTCGATCAGTATTTTGTTTCGTTTCGCGGTAGGGCGGTAGAAAGAAACCATCATCAGGTGCAGGTTAACTGTAAGCGAGTTCATCGCCACTACTTCAATGGGAAGCGCGCCCACTAGACGTGCTACGGACCCGCTAAGAATCTCGTGGTACGGCATCCACGGATTCCGCGCCTGAAAATGGGCTTCGACGCCGAGTCGGGCCCAATCTTCGAATTCCTGTTCCACATACCTACGAGTGGATTTTGGCTGCAATCCAAGGGAGTGGCCACAGAGATAGACGCAATCGGAGCCATTCGCCAATTTTGGGATGTGAAAACGTTCGCGAAAGTCCCGGAGCGGGTCGCCTACTGTTTGTGCCGCGGCAAATTCCTTGGTCGCCTCGAATGCGATACCAGGCACCTAGAGTTGCTCCAAGGGAGTTAGTTGGCGATGGATCATGGATTCGGCTTTTTGCCAGTCGATATCCTGGATGCGATCGATCGATTGGCATAATTCGGACAGCATCGCGTCCTGGACGCGTCCCCGCGAGAGAGCTACAGAATAGGGAATGCGCTGAAAAGTGACCATCGCATACTTGGGGACGAAAAGGCGCGGATATTTGGCTTCGAGCGCGAGCTCCACTTTTTTCTTGAACAGGAACCGTGGATCAGCGACACGATCCCTCATCTCGATAAAATTTTCGAGAGCTAAATCGGCGATAGCGTCGGTATTTGCCTTCCGCAAGCGCTCAAATTCGGAGAAAATCGTGGCCCACTCCGGTCCGTGGCGATCGATAAGTTCCAGCAGGGCAGTGCAGTCTTCGAACGCACAATTCATGCCCTGACCGAAAAAGGGAACGATGGCGTGGGCGGCGTCACCGATCAATAGCGATTTTGCATCCACATGCCATGGCGAACACTTCACAGTTACCATGGACCCGGTCGGATTGTCGCGAAAGTTTTCGCGGAGCTGGGGCATCAGCGGCGCTGCATCCGGGAAGTTCGACTCGAAGAATTCCAGGAATTTGGTCTCTGAATCGAGATTCGTAAAACTTGTTTTGCCTTCAAAGGGCAGAAAAAGTATGCACGCAAAGGTGCCCTCCACATTGGGCAATGCGATCAGCATGTGCGATCCGCGCGGCCATATGTGCAGGGCGTTCGGCTCCAGAACGTGTTTTGCATCGGGCCCAGCGGCAATAGTGAGCTCTTTATAGCCGTAGTCGAGATACCGTTGTGACAAATTGAACCGGTTGAGCTTGTGCATGGCGAGTCGGACCGCCGAAGACGCACCGTCAGCGCCGATGATAACGCCGGAATCGACATCAGTTTCGCTAGCGGTCTGTTCGTTGCGGAAGCGAGCGATCCCGGAATGCAAATCGAGCCCCCTACAACGTTCGTCGAAATGTATCTTGACGGCGCGTTTTTCGGCTTCATTCATGAGCGCGGCATTCAAGTCCGCCCGAGAAATCGAATTGATCACCTCTGTTTCATTTTTTCCGTAGGGCTGAAACGTAAGCTCGCCAGACAGCGAGTGCATCATGCGGCCCTTCATCGGAATGATGATATCGCGCATGGATTCCCATAGGCCTGCTTCGCGCAACGCGTGGATTCCACGAACGGAAATGGCGAGATTGATAGAGCGGCCGGCTGACAAACGAACGCGGCGCGGGTCCGGACGCCGTTCGTAAATTGTGACGCGAAATCCGCGCTGGACGAGTGAAATCGCGAGCAGGGGACCGGTAAGTCCGGCGCCGACGATGGTAACTGTATCGGATGCACTTGGCATGTATCGGGGGAATCTCAATCGCCGCGGATTAGTGGCGCGGCGCCTAATCCTCCAAAAGCGAACGTGCTTCCCAAAGTTCCGGAAAGAATTTTTTCTCCAGTGTGAGTTTCAGATACGAAGAGCCCATGCTTCCGCCCGTGCCCATGCGCACCCCTATGGTGCGTTCGACCATCTGGATGTGGCGCAGCCGCCAACTCACCACCAGTTCGTCGAACTCCGTCAAGCGCTCGCACACGTCAATCCAATCGCGATGATTGCGCTCGTCCTTGTATAGCGCTCGCACCGCTTTGGCACGGGCCTCGAAACGTTCGCGGTCGGTGGCTGTGCTATGCAGTTCTGGGAGCTTACCCAGCGTTTTTAGAGCTTCGAAGAAAACGTCGTGAAGGGAATCTTCACGCAGCCGACGATGCAAAACGGCTTGCGTTTCGGGAGTGAGCTCGTGATAACGCAACATCTTTTCGTCTTTTAAGCCGCACAGAAATTCGAGTTCCCGAAATTGTTCCGACTGAAATCCGCTGGCCGGATTCAATTTTTCGCGGAAGGCAAGAAAATGAGTGGGCAGCATGGTCTCCAGAATAGTGAACTGCTCCACCAACACTCGCATGATTTCAGTGCAGCGGCGAAGCAATCGCGCAGCTTCGTACACGCCATCGCGAGAACCAGTGTCGGCTGCAGCCGCGCGCAGGTTGGCCACCACCGCGTCCAGGTCGTGCAGCAATTCCTTGAACCAGAGCTCGTAAGTTTGATGAATGATGATGAAGAGTAGTTCGTCGTGATGTGCAGGCGAAGACACTTGATGCTGAAGTGCTAACAATTCCGGTACTCGAAGATAAGAACTGTAGGTCAGCCGCTTCTCGGGCGTTTGCGTAGCGGTCCCGGAAGATAAGTCTTGTTCTGTTGCCGACCCATTTGTAAACGGGCAGCCTCCAGCGGCTTCTGACTTCTGTGCAGTTGCGGATGCTGGCGACTTGGCTTCTTCGGTCCTGGTATCCAAACTCGGCAAGTTCAAAAATCTAACGGCATTGTCCCCCAGCAACTTCTTTTTTACTTCTTGCGAGAATGGGCTTTCGCGAATCAGCGCGCCAGCGCGCAATTCGCCTAGCGGATAAGGATAGTCGGAGCCGAGAAGCACGCGATCGCCGCCCAGTATCGAAACGAGGAATTGCAATGTGCGCTGTTCGAACACTGCGGAATCCACGGAAAGACGATCCAGATAATGGCTAGGAGCAAACTGCGATACTCCACGTGCTCCCTCATGATTCTTCCAGGCGTTTTCCAGGCGCCCCAAAAGGAAAGCAAAACTCCCCCCGCCGTGTGCGAAGCAGATCCGCAAGTTTGGCGGCAAACGATCGAAAGCTCCACTCAGAATCATCGACGCAAGTGACAAATAGGTTTCCGTGGGCATACCCACTGTCCAAGGGAGCATATAGTTCGGCATGCGCTCGCGAGCCAACATGTCCCAGGGATGCACGAACACGGCCGCGCCCTGAGCCGCGCAGTGCTGCAGGAATTTCACTATGCCCGGATCGTCGAGATTTTTTTCTCCAACGTGATTTCCAATCTGGACGCCCAAGTGACCATCACGCATGCAACGGTCAAGCTCAGCGCAAGCAAGCTCAATATCCTGCAGGGGAACTTGGCAAAAAGATTTCAGCCTGCCTGTGGAACGTTGGCACATCTCGAGCGCAACATCGTTAAACAAGCGCGAGCAATCCACAGCGTGTTTCGCTTCGCGGGCATAAGCAAAAAGAACCGGGGTGGCGGAAATGATTTGCATGTCAATGCCATTGCGATCCATGTTTTCCAGACGCACGTTCACGTCCCAGCAGGCGGAAGTGACGTGCCGGAACACGCGGTCGCCCAACAGGATGTCGGCTTTGCCCGGACCCGTGTGTTTGATAGAGGGCCAATCGGGCGTGCCGTATCGCGCCGCGAGGTCGGGCCAGGATTCAGGAAAAAAGTGGGTGTGTATATCGATGACTGGCATTTGATAGGTGTCGCCTTACGCCTTCGGTGGCTGTTTGCCGGGATGGATTTCGCCGCAGCGCGGACATTTACGCAATTCAGGATTGTGATGAAACTTTTCAAACAGCGGCGGCAGATCGGTCACGATGCTTTTCAAGAGTACTTCTGCGCGATACACGCGATGGTGGCAGTTCGCACAATACCATTCAAAGCCGTCCTTCTCTCCCGCCGGTCTTGGCATTTCAACAACCAATCCGATCGTACCGGGAGCCAGACGCTGGGGAGAGTGTGGCACGTGTTTTGGCAACAGGAAAATTTCACCCTCTTTAATGGGAACTTCGACAGGAGGTTTACCTTCCTCCGGCATCAAGCGGAGAAAAATATCTCCTTTCAACTGGTAGAAAAATTCTTCGGTGGGATCATCGTGATAATCGTTGCGGTTATTGGGTCCGCCGACTACCGTCACCATCATTTCGCCATCTTCCCAGACTTGCGCATTTCCCACAGGAGGTTTTAGTTTTTCGCGATTCGCGTCGATCCACTCCTGGAAGTTAAAAGCTTTTAGCGTTTTTACGGATGGCATTCCATTCTCCTCTCGGCTAGCGCTTGGGTTTCTCGCGTGACAAAGGCCTGTAAGCGATTGCTTTCATTTCGATCAACAGATAGGCGTGCGGTAGTTGCCGGACTGCAACGGTCGTTCGCGCCGGCCCCTGCTCATCGAAGTATTGCGCATAAATCTCATTGTAGGCTTCGAAATCATCCATGTTGACGAGATAGGTGGAAATTTCCACGACGTCTTTCAGATTCGCATCCATGCTGGCAAGAATGCCTTTAATATTTTCGATTACGGCGCGAGTCTGCTCGCGGATGTCCAGACGCGTTGTTCCGAACTTATCGGTCACTGCTCCGGCAATCGTATCGTCGGCACGACGTGAGCTTGTCCCAGAAACGAAAAGAAAATCCCCGGCGCGCTTAATGTGCGGGAACTTGCCGCGCGGCTTGGCTTTCCCTTCGACGACCTTGCTTTCCATTCAGAATCCTTGCAAGTGAAACGCAGAAAACTGGGTCACAACTTGATACAAATATTATTCAGTTCAGAGTAAAAATTCAGTGAATGCATGCCGCCTTCGCGTCCTATACCCGACAGCCCCGCGCCTCCAAATGGCGTGCGGAGGTCGCGCAGAAACCAACAATTAACCCAAGTGATTCCGACGTGCAACTTTTCGGCAACGCGATGTCCACGTTTTAGATTTGTCGTCCAGACAGAAGCGGCCAGCCCATACTTTGTGTCGTTTGCCTTAGCGATGGCTTCTTCTTCCTTATCAAACGGCGCGACGTGGCAAACCGGCCCGAAGATTTCCTCTTTAACGCATCGAGCCGATTCCGCAAGGCCGGTCAAAATCGTCGGCTGAATATAAAATCCGTCGTCCCGAGCATCTCCGAATATTGGAGTTCCGCCGCCTGCCAGGATTGTAGCGCCTTCCTTTTTTGCGAGATCATAGTAGCAGAGGACTTTTGCGCGATGCTCTTTCGAAATCAGCGGGCCGGTCGTCGTTTTGTCGTCAGTTGGCCAGCCGAGGACGAGGCCTTCGGCTTTTTGCTTCAGCGCAGAGACGAAGCGCTCAAACATCGGGCGTTCCACATAAACACGCTCGGCGCAGAGGCAGACCTGGCCCGTATTCAGAAAAACAGCATCGGCCAAACCGTTAATCGTTTCATCGAAATCGCAATCGGCAAATACGATCGCGGCATTTTTCCCGCCAAGCTCAAACGAGATCGGCTTCACCGTGGGCGCCACCGCGCGCATGATGGCCGATCCTGTTTTCGATTCGCCGGTGAAGGTAACCGCGTTCACATCAGCATGGCTGGTTAGAAATTCGCCCGCTGACCCGGAACCAAAACCATGAACTACGTTGAACACTCCGGGCGGCACTCCCGTCGATTGCATCACCTCCGCCAACAGAGTAGCGGTCGCCGGAGTTTCCTCGGACGGTTTTACCACCACGCAATTGCCGCAAGCCAGCGCCGGAGCGGTCTTCCACGTAAGAAGCAGCAACGGCAAATTCCACGGCGTAATGATGCCGACTACTCCGAGCGGTTTGCGAACGGAATAGTTCAGCGCGGAGACGTTGTCCTGTGTTTCCGTGCGAAAGGCTTCGAGCCCAGCGGATTTAACGAGGTCTGCGAAGATGCGAAAATTCGCGGCTCCGCGCGGGATGTCGATCTTTGAAGCTAGTGAAACAGGCTTGCCTGTGTCCGCCACTTCGGCTTGCACAAAGTCTTCGAAACGCTTTTCAATCCCGCCGGCGATTTTGTGCAAAACGGCGGCGCGGGCAGGGATGGTCAGTTTGCCCCAATCTCCGTTCAGCGCCCGGCGGGCCGATTCGACCGCTTGATTTACCAAAGATTCGTCAGCTTCTGAAACCTCCACGATCACCGAGCCATCGGCTGGATTGATATCAGCGAACTCGCGCGGACCGCGGACAAATTCCCCGTTCACATAGTTTTGAAGGAGCTTAGAGCCGGTCACTCGTTCTCCAAATGCACAGAGGCGAGGCAGGAATCATGAACGAACATTATACTCAACTAAAGGGAATTAATAGCGGGCGCACATCCATCCGTAGGCGACACGAATCCTGCGATTTGTCAAACCGCGAATCGATCTAAAATAATTTTGGGATTTTCCGGCGAAACCAGGAGCCTTTTGTCAGGAAAAACAATAAGGACCATTTTTTGCCAGTCCGTCACAAAAGCAAGAAAACGTCCTAACTTGGCATTCGAGAAATATCCATATGGCTTGAGCGGCCAACCGGCGCCGAACAATCGAATCGTTTTTCCGAAGCGAATATCTTCCTGACTAACGGGCATCGCGCCGCGCATTTCCGTGAGGTCATACTTCAGGGTGCATACAAACGTTTTGACTCTTAGCTCGTTGCCGACAATCGTGCACTCCCGCGGCGCAAAGGCGAGCATGCCGATAACAAAGATGAATGGAAACGCGAAAAGAATGGCGATAAGCATTTGTCCGCGGCCGTGATTCGACTCTTATTTTTCCATCAGAATCGCCAGGCGGCTTACCAATGTCAGTTCTGGTGTTTACTGATGGTCGTCAGATATTCCTTGCCGCGTTCGAATCCGCGCTTGAATGGACCGCTTTCGTGCATGCGCGGATAGCGGTCACCCAGTTCACGATGGCACTGTTCGTAAGTTCGTTCGCGGTTCTTGTGCATCACAGCGGCCTCAAACCCACAGCGAAAATAGCGCTCGTCGTCCTCGAATTTGCTGCCGTCGGTTTCATATTTTTCTTTTTCGGCGTCGCGCAGACCAACCCACCACATTTCACGGGCCCGGTCGATGCTTTCAGCGCCGGCATGTTCGAGTGCGCTGCGAACTGCGTCAGCTTCGTCATCATCGGCCATTACTACGACAACCGAGCGGCCTTTGCGCAATGCATCCTCGTAGACGTACAGCTCATCTTCCGGCAGTCCTTCGAAAACGTCGCCCTCCAGCTTTCCGCCCACGGCTCCGCCTCCAACCGCACCCAGGGCCCCGAGTATCACGCCGCCAGCCACTCCAATCGCAAGGACCGGGCCCACGCCGGGAATCAGAAAGCTCGCGATCATTGGAACCAGGCCGACGCCGCCGGCAACTCCCATGGCGCCGCCCACAACCGCACCTATAGCTTTACCCATCCCAGGCTGCTCGGCTGCAACGGTGGGCACAGCCGCGAGCTCCTGATCGGTCGCATGAGGCGTGAGAATCGTAACTCGATCTCGTGGAATATCCAGGGGCACCAGCTCCGCCGCGCCAACCTCAGCATCTGTTCGAGACTTGAAAACTCCAACGACGGCTTTCATGGTGCCTCCCGTTCTAGTCCGCGTGATATGACCGCAATTCGCGTCACTAAACCATACATTAGAAACTGTAGCAAGCGCCTCTTGCGATTTCCGGCGAGCGGCATCACGAGCAGTGGGATCTTAGCAACGTTCAATAATTGTGGCGATGCCTTGGCCTACTCCGATGCACATGGTACAGAGGGCATACTTGGCAGCGGTCGTTCGCAACTGGTACGTCGCGGTCGTCACTAACCGGGCTCCGCTGGCGCCCAGCGGATGTCCAATGGCGATGGCGCCTCCATTGGGATTCACATGCTCAGCATCGTCCGGCAAACCCAGATCGCGTGTAACTGCGAGAGCCTGCGCTGCGAACGCTTCGTTCAGCTCGATCACGTCCATTTGTGAAAGTTTCAGCCCGGTTTTATCCAGGATTTTCCGCATGGCAGGCGCGGGAGCAAATCCCATAATGCGCGGCGCCACTCCGACCACGGTGGTTGCGACAATGCGAGCGAGCGGCGTGAGGCCGAACTTCGAAGCTGCTGTTTTGGAGGCGATGATCAATGCGCACGCGCCGTCATTCACTCCAGAAGCGTTTCCCGCGGTCACCGTCCCGTTCGGCTTTACGATGGGCTTGAGCTTCCAGAGCGCTTCCAGTGTGGTGTCCGGCCGCGGATGTTCATCTGTGTCAAAAATCTTGGACTCGCCTTTTTTCTGGGGAATCGGAACCGGCACGATTTCTTGTTTGAAAAAGCCTGCCGCGTTGGCGCGAGCCCAGCGTTGCTGCGTACGCAGCGAGAAAGCATCCTGGTCCGCTCGCGAAACATGAAACTCTTCCGCCACATTTTCGGCCGTCTCCGGCATGGAATCCACACCGTACTTGCACTTCATTGATGGGTTCACGAAGCGCCAGCCGAGGGTCGTATCAAAAGTCTCAGCCGTTCGGCTGAACGCGCTATCGGCTTTACCCATCACGAAGGGAGCGCGCGTCATGCTCTCCACGCCGCCTGCAATTATTAGCTCCGCTTCGCCTGATTTAATGGCGCGAGAAGCAATTCCGATTGCGTCCATGCTTGAGCCGCAAAGGCGGTTCACCGTGGAACCGGGAACTTCCTTAGGCAGGCCAACTAGTAACACCGCCATACGCGCTACGTTTCGATTGTCCTCTCCGGCTTGATTTGCGCAGCCGAAGATGACGTCATCCAGAGCCATCCAATCCGCGCCAGGGTTGCGCGCAACGAGTGCTCGCAACGGAATGGCTGCCAAGTCATCAGCGCGAATGGAGGCGAGCGCTCCGCCATAGCGTCCGAACGGTGTGCGGACGGCATCACAAATGAAAACTTCGCTCACTAGCTCTCCTCCGAATCCGGTTTCCAGTATAACTGACGAGGTTTGCAATTCCACTTAGAGGCTCTCGAACGGTAGAAGCGGGGATTCCCAGGAGAGTCGGCATCGGTGTAAAATACGCGCATGAGCGAAAAAATAGAAAAGACCGATGCGGAATGGCGTTCGAAACTTACCCACGAGCAATTTGAAGTCACACGCAAAAAGGGGACGGAGCCTCCGTTCACCGGGGAATACGCCGACACGGAGAAAGATGGCACCTACGTTTGCGTATGCTGCGGGCAGCCGCTCTTCAGCTCAGACGCGAAGTACCACTCCGGCTCCGGGTGGCCGAGCTACTATCAGCCGGTCTCGGCCGAAAATGTGGAAATGCAGCGCGACATGAGCCACGGAATGGTTCGTACGGAAGCCCTATGCAGCCGCTGCGATGCGCATCTGGGACATGTGTTTGAAGATGGGCCCAAGCCCACAGGCCTCCGTTTTTGTATCAACTCCGCCGCGTTGCGCTTGGAAGAAAAGAAGAAGTAACGCCACGCTCTCGGCACGGTCGCGGATTCTTGATCGACGTCCGATTCCGCAATGACGCCCGCCGGCTTGCAACGCTGACATTGTGCGGCCGGTTGGTTTAATGATTCAGGAATATCAGCTGAGGTTGAGGATCGCCCGAAGCTGGATCCGTTGGAATCATTCGAAGGCCGCTCGGCGACACCACATAGAACACCAGATTCCCAGGGAAGCCGTTGATATGATTCGGCGTCAGCGTTCCACTGCCATCCGCAGACACCGTATAGGTTCCAGACAAAGCCTGATCGGTCGACGGCGTACTGGGTGGAATAAATTCATCCACCGTGCCGGAAATTGTGCCGGCCCCAGTCGCAGCCAACTGGCCAATCATATCTACGACGCTGGTGTCCGCTTCCTGAGGAGCGAATAGTGCATAACTGCCTTGAATAGACGAGGCAGCGTAGGGCGCGCCGGTCTGTTGCTCGAGAAGGCCGTATGTCACAGCCGTGTCGGAACCTATGATAAATCCTTGATTCGGGCCGGTGAGATATGCCGCCGCCAGACGTGATCCTAGTCCCGTGAATCCCACACGGCCGTTTTGAAGCACGCTGTATGAGCCGGAAAAAGAATTTGTCGTGACTGTGCCGGCGTCATTTTGAGTGTAAGAAAGCGTCGCGCTGCCGTTACCAAGAGTTGAAGCCAACAGACCTGCGAATACTGTCGAGTTCGATCCAGCCAGCCCGGTGCCGGTTACTACCCCGGACCCTTGTAAGACAGTGTTATTGAATTGTGTGGATGTGTTTTGTAAAAGCATCTCGCCGCTCAGTCTTGGAAAGGGATTGCTCGCCGTGGCAGCGTCCGTCTCGACAAAGAAAATTTCGCTGGATGAAACGAAATAAAAATCGAATCCTAGGGTTATTTTCGCGCTGGTGGGCGGCTGGAAAAACAAACTTGCTTGACCTTCCGAATCTGATGAAAATACTGCAAAATCGCCAATGAGCGATAGTTGGGGGCTGTACACACTTGCGTCATTAAAGTCACTCATGCCGGTCAGAGTCTCGCTGCTATCAGCAGTTACCACTCCTACGAGCGCTTCTGGAGCGGCCAGATAATCGCGGCCGTTGAACCCAAAAGCATAATTTCCACTGAAATTCGCGGAGGAAAGGGCTCCGACCACGGGCTTCATGATTCCCGAGCCGTGCGTAATTCCTACGCCCGCATTGCCGGTCGTATCGTTTTCGATGATGTGCAGGTTGCTACCCGAATCCATGGCCAACAAATAATTCGCTGTGAATATGGCCGACTTTTGGTTCGTCGCAATTAACTGCATGGTGCCGCGTCCATCAGTGCCCAGTGCGTAGGTCCCGGTCAAGGTCGATCCGAGGACGACGCCGTATGTAGAGCCACCCGGATTAACGCGGTTGATATCTTCTCGTCCACTCAGAATATTTCCATTTCCATCGGTCGAGAAGTTTCCAGCAATCAGAACGGTTCCATTGTCATCATAGCCGTTGAAGAGAAAACTGTAAGAACCGTTGATTAAACTGTTGGTGCTGGTCGAGCCCGTGGTAACAGTGATCTGAAGTTGCTGCGTGGCCTTAGCCGGACCGCCTGCGCCCTTCGAATTGTCCTGCACCTGGACTGTAAAAACGGAAGTGCCGGTAAGAATCGCAGTCCCGGTAATAGTGCCGGCTTGAGCATTCAATATCAGCCCTGCCGGAAGTTGCCCGGTAATTACGCTCCACGTATAAGGCTGAACGCCGCCAATGGCGGTTAAGGTGCCGGTGTAAGACGTTGCGGTCATTCCGTTCGGTAGTGGAGCAGTCGTCGCTTGCAATGGTTGTGGCGTTTGAACAGAAATTACAAGTGTTCCGGACTGAGCCGTCTGCGGCGGTACGGCCGAATCTTGCACCGTTGCTAGGAAAGGATAGGAGCCTGCGGTCGTCGGAGTGCCTGAAATTACTCCGGTAGTAGTATTCAACAACAAGCCAGGAGGCAAACTATTTGCGGGCACACTCCAGGCGTACGGTGTTACTCCGCCTTTCCCACTCAAAGTCGCGCTATAAGGTTGGCCAAGATTTGCGGGAGGCAGAGTAGTCGTCGTGACCGAGAGAGGCGTGGCTGGATTGATAGTAACCGTGAAAAGAGAAGACGTGACGGAAAGCGGCGGCAGTTGGTTGGGAACTTGAATACCACCTCTGTCGGTGGCTTTCACGTAAAACGTGTAGGTGCCGGCAGTAGTCGGTATTCCTACCAGGTTCCCTGTCTGATTTAGTGTTAGACCAGGAGGGAGACAATTGTTCTGGTTGGGATTCGGACATACGACCGCAAAAACCAAGGGTGCAACTCCACCGGAGACTACAATTTGTTGATTGTAATTTACGCCGTTCGATCCGTTCGGGAGAGTTGTGGTAGTAAAAGTCGGTGGCAAGACCACGCTAATACTTGTTGTGACGGTGACGCCACTGTTCGCATTGGCGACAGCTTCCAAACTCACCGAGAGCGCAACCGAACTGTTGGTGGGCGCGGTGTACAGGACCGAGGTCTTCGTAACCATCGTCAAAGTACCGCACCCGGTTCCCGCGCATCCTGAACCGGTGAGGGGTTTCCACGTGACTCCGGAATTATTGGTGTCATTCCCTAAGATCGCGTTAAATTGGATTGATTGACCTTGATCCACAGACTGGGATGTATTTGGCGTAACTTCCAGCGTTACGCCCGTGCCACCCCCACCGCAGCTAGCAACAAGCAATACGCTAAAGAGACAGAGCAGGACCACTCCAAGTGTTTGCAGTCGTGCTGATCGCTTTGTAAGAAGTGGGATTGCGACTGAATTTCCGCGCTCGGATGCAGCAGTCTCGCTAATCTGGGCATACGCCTTCAAAGTTGTCATATCACCTTGGATGTCTTTTTCAGATCCGCCCAGACCGGTGGGTCAGAACCCGTTCTAGAACTATTCACGAAGAATGCGAAACAAATTGAATAACAAAACGGCCTCAAAGTGTCAACGCACATTCCTGAGGTCGTAGCTGCATTGCGGTTAACCATTTGCTTGGTCCGCGGCTTCGACTGGTCGGACACATCCGCAGTCCACGGACAAGCCCGTTCATCAGCCTTCTGGATGCGACTAATCCACAGGTCGTTGCCTGCTATCTCCTGGATGGCTTGTCCCAAAAACCCGGACTTGGTTTTGAAGGTCACAACTTTTCCGTGCCTTCATCGCATCTTAGATATGTAATGTCCGCCGGCTATTAACTTCCACGGAAATCGAGCCGCAGCATTTTCAATTTTTGTCCGTCTTTAGTATAAAGGTTGGTTCGGAAGCTCGTGCTAGGCGGCTGAGTGTCTGATCAGGAGGAGTAAGTTGATCGAGGTTCAGGATTTGACGAAATCTTACGGCGCGGTGAAAGCCGTGGATGACGTTTCGTTTACCGTAAACAAAGGCGAGATTCTTGGTTTTCTGGGACCTAATGGCGCCGGCAAAACTACCACGATGCGCATTTTGACGGGCTATATGCCCGCCACGTCAGGCACAGCGCGCGTCGCGGGCTTTGATGTTTTCCGCGACTCCATGCAAGTCCGCCGTCACATCGGATACTTGCCCGAAAATCCGCCCGTGTACCCAGACATGACGGTTGAGGCTTATCTAGACTTTGTCGCTCGTATCAAAAACGTCCCGGCCGAGCGGCGAGCCGTACGCATAGACGATGCGCTGAGAAAGACGAACCTGGAGGACCGGCGGTCTGAGCTGATCAAAAGGTTGTCGCGCGGTTATAAACAGCGTGTAGGCATCGCGCAAGCGCTGGTGCACGATCCGGACGTGATTATTCTGGACGAACCGACCGTGGGACTGGACCCAAAACAAATAATAGAAGTCCGTAACTTGATCAAGGGCCTTGCGGGAAACCACACGATTATTCTGTCCACGCACATCCTTCCAGAAGTGAGCATGACCTGCGACCGGGTGGTGATCATCAACAAGGGGAAAATCGCGGCGGTGGACACTCCGCAGAACCTCACCTCCCAACTAAAAGGTGGGCAGAAAATTCGTATCGAGGTGGAGGCCCCGGAAAGACGTCTTCGCGAAGTGCTGGCTCAAATTCCTGGAGCCAGCCGCGTGGAGGTCGAGCCGGGACGCACGGGGGAACGCCTGGAGGTTACAGTGGAAGCGGCGCAGGGCCAGGATATCCGCAGCGACATTGCGGCGAAAATTGTCCAAAACGGCTGGCCGCTTTTCGAATTGCGCGGAGTTAGTTTAAGCCTGGAAGATATTTTCCTCGAGCTGACCATGGACGACGCTACGCACGCGCAGCCATCCAGCTAATCAAAACGCACCGGAGGATTGGAGAGAACGATGCACGGTTTGTACGCAATCTACCGCAAGGAGATGGGGCATTATTTTGTGTCGCCCATCGCCTATATCTTTATCGGGCTTTTCCTGATTCTGACCGCATTTTTCTTCAACGTGATTCTCGCTGGAGTAATCAAGCAATCTTTTCAGATGGAAATGCAAAGCATGCAGTTCGGGCAGCCTTCCAGTTTTGATGTCCCGGCGGCCGTACTGCGCGATTTTTTCGGCTTACTCTCGACCCTGATTTTGTTTTTCACGCCGATTCTGACCATGAGCGTTTATGCCGAGGAGCGCAAGCGCGGCACGATGGAGTTGCTGATGACCTCTCCGGTCAGCGAGCTGGAAATCGTGCTGGGGAAATTTCTGGCTTCGCTGTCTTTGTTTGCAATCATGCTCCTGCCCACGGCCAGCTACCTGATTTTCATGGTTCTGCGCAGTGAGCCGATGTTGCCGTGGCGCATGCTGCTGGCCGGATATGCGGGAGCGCTGCTGCTGGGCGGATCGTTGCTGGCTCTGGGATCGTTTGTTTCCTCTTTAACGGAAAATCAGTTAATCGCTGCTGTGATCACTTTCGCCGCGTCTTTGTTTATTTGGGTTCTTGATATCGCGCGTAGCTCGGATACCGGAGCGGGCGCGGTGCTTCAGTATCTTTCAGTCATACGGCATTACGAGGATTTCACGCGAGGCGTGATTGATACCTCCAGCCTGATTTATTACTTCAGCTTTATCGCGCTCTTCATTTTTTTGACGGTGCGCTCGGTGGATTCCATGCGCTGGCGCCGAGCTTAAATCGCAGTTTGGGATTCGCAATACAATGGAGGAATTCGCAGGATGAAATGGGATCGTGAAGAACTAGCAAGATTCATGGGAACGATGGGCGTGGCGATGCTGATCGCCGGGTATTTGCGCTATTCGATTCAGGGCGAGTTGCTCACCTTCAGCAAAGCTGTACTGATACTGGGCGCTTTGTTTGTGCTGGCCTCGCTGGTCATCGGTTTTAAATTCATTGTTCGCTTTTTCTCCAGGCGCTCATCGCAGCTTGGAACGAATACAACTATTCTGACTCTCGCTGTGATTGCAATCCTGGCGGTGGTGAATCTTGTCGGCTTCCGCCATCACCAGCGCTTCGACTTAACCACTGAAAAACTCTTCACGCTCTCGGAGCAGACCAAACAGGTTGTGGGCGGCTTGCAGAAGGAGGTCACCATCGTCCGATTCGATAAATCGCGCAATCCTGCGCTGGACGATGAGATGTCGGAGTACACCAACCTGAGCAAGCGTCTGAAATTCCAGAACATTGATCCTCAGCAAAAGCCCGAAGTCGCCCAGCAATACGGCGCCACGCGTATGGGCGACGTGATCGTTGCTTCCGGCTCACACCGGGAACATCTGGAATCTGGCGTGGAAAGTGGAATCTCGGAAGAAGACATCACTCGGGCGATCATGAAGGTTACGCAAGACACCGCTAAGACAGTTTGCTTCGTGGCTGGCCATGGCGAGAAGTCGTTAAGCGACAGCGGAGAGAACGGTTTCAACCGCGTGGATGCCGGACTGAAAGGGCAGAACTACAACACCAAAACGATCAATCTCGTTTCAGAAAACGGCGTAGCGCCCGATTGCAGTGTGGTCGTGGTGGCGGGGCCGACGCAGGAATTCTTCCCGCAAGAAACCGCAATGCTTAAGAAGTATTTGGAGGGCACCGGTAAGGTTTTGATCTTTGTCGATCCTCAAACGGACCCGAAGCTGGGTGATATTTTCAATGCCTGGAATACCGGCGTTGGCAATAACGTGGTAATCGACGCAAGCGGAGTGGGAAGTCTCATCGGTACGGGCCCGGCGATTCCGTTGGTTACCACTTTCGGGCAAAGTCCGATTACCAAAAACTTTACGGGCATGATGACTTTCTTTCCGCTGGCTCGGACTGTGTCGATCGCGGAGAAGTCGAAAACATCTCCTCAGATGGTCGAGCTTCTGAAAACATCAGAACGCAGCTTCACTATTCCCAGTTTGAAGGAAGGCCAGCAGAAAGTTTCATTTGACCCAAAGACGGGTATGCAAGGTCCGCTTTCACTGGGCGTAGCTGGTTCGCAAAAATCAGCAGGCGGCGAAGCTCGCCTGGTGGTGATAGGCAACTCGGAATTCGCCGCGAATCCTTATTTGAATCAACAGAAAAACGGGGATCTCTTCTACAACACCATTAACTGGCTCGCCCAAGATGAGAATCTGATTTCCATTCGTCCGAAATCTCAGACAAATCGCAGAGTTACGCTGACGCAGGGCCAAAGCAGCGCCCTCACATGGCTCGATCTAGTCGTACTGCCAGGGATCGTAATTTTTTCGGGAGTTTACATCTGGTGGAAGCGCCGTTAGATTCCTGGCCGGGACAACCATCCATGATTAGAAAATCAACATTACTGGTGCTGCTTGCGGCCATCGTCCTGGGCGCCGCTGTTTATTTTTTTGACTGGCGAAGAAGCCAAAAAGAAAGTGAAAAACCGGCGGTCGATGCCGAGAAGCCGGCCTATGCGATCCAGCCGCAGGATATAAGTTCGCTCACCATCAAACATCCGCAGAATTCCGCAGAACCCGTGTTGCGTTTCGAAAAACGCAACGGAAACTGGCAGATTACCCAACCGCTCGAGACGCAAGCGGACCAGAGTTCGTTGGAAGGAATCGTCGACAGCCTTTCCAGCGCACGAATCGCGCAAAACGAGCCGGGAACGCCGGACCGTTTGAAAGTGTTCGGGCTAGATCCACCCGCGGTTTTAATCGGGTTCCAGCTCCCCAATGGGGCCAAACATACGTTGGCGTTGGGCAACAAGGATTTCACCGGAATTTCGGTGTATGCGATCGTCGATGGGGCGAAGGATGTGGCGCTGCTTCCGGAATCGCTGCTCGTTAGCACCAGCAAAAGTCTCCAAGATTTGCGCGATAAAAATGCGCTTCCTATTGTGAGCGGCGATGTAGTTTCCTTCGACTTGAAGAATCCTTCCGGCCAGTTTTCCGCAAAGAAAGAAAAAGACGAATGGAAGTTTACGAAGCCCACGGACGCGAGAGGCGATGCAAACAGTATCGATGGCCTGCTAGCTACCATTGCGTCGGCGAAAATGGCCGCCATCGCCAGCGAGACGCCAGATAATTTGGCCAAGTATGGTTTGGCGAGTCCGGCAATAATGTTCACTGCCGTAGACGGCAAAGGAAAAACATCCACACTGATCGTCGGGAAGAAGGAAGATGGTCAATATTTCGCGCGCGATATTTCGAGGCCGACTATATTTCGCATGGACGGAGACCTTTACAAGAAAGTCGCGCAAAATTTGAACGACCTGCGAGATAAAAAACTCACGCATTTCGATCCCGCCCTGATAAATCACGTGGAAATACACAATGCCAGCGGGACGTTTGTCTGTACGCGGAAATCCGAGAGCGCCTGGACAATCGACGCGCCTGCCGATCAGAAAGGGAAATCGCCTGAGATCTCGAAGGTATTTTTGCCGTTGGAGCAGGCCATAGCCGAACAAGTCTTCGACCAGCCCCCGGCTGATCTCCGCGCTAAGTTAGCGAAGCCGTCATTCGAGGCCACTTTAACGGACAAATCTGGAAAGAAATTGACCGTTCAGATATCGGGAGAGTCCGGTGGGTTCGTGTACGCGAGGACGAGCGACGGCCCGGCAATCTATAAATTTAATAAGCAAATTCTTAGCGATTTGAGCTTTAGCAATATGTACCCAACTTCCTAAGGCGCCGCATTCGCAAGCATTCAGGACCGCTACGCCCAAGCTTCTACTTCCGCGGGAACCGATTCATGGCTCCAACCCGCGATGAGTAAAACTTTTCCCGTATAGGGCGAGATGTATATGAAATACAGCTGTCCGCGAAGTTTGACCTCGTAAAAACCCGGGCGCTGGGGGTCGGGAATGACGTTGGCTCCGCGAGACAGCACATCGCGCAAATGGCTAATCATTTCTTGTGAGTGATTTCGTAGGTCTTCAATTTCCAACTCGCGCTCTGGACACATCACCATGGCTTCCTCCAACCCTATATCGTCCTTCATCTACTATTACGTTAGGGCGGTCATAGAAGTTTCCAGCGCGGAGGGTCCTTGCAACTAGTTTGTTTCAATCTGGCCAGGCCGCGTTCCAAAAAAGTCCACTGGAAGGTATAGGAGCGTTAACCATTAACTAGATACTTGCGCGAGCTTATTAAACTTGCCATAGTCCGAATGACCGAGGCCCATCCAACGTGAAAAAAAAGAGAGCAAAGAAGTCGAGCCGGATGCAGCGGGATAAGCGAAGGAAGCACCAACACTGGCAAGTTACCGTGTTCTACCACGACGGGGAACGATTTGCGCGCGTTTATATCGATCGCGATCGTGCCCAACGTTTTGCAGCCCGTCAGAAGAAATCTCCGATTGTCAAAGCCACGAGAATCCTGGAAGTGGATTGAAGCCTACTGGCGCCCGAGCAGTCCGCGCACCACACGTTTTCGACTCGTTCCAGATGTGTCGTGGAGCCCTTGTTCGCTTATAGGCCTCATGCTATAAATATTAGAGACTGGACGTAGCCTTAATGCGGGATTCGTATAGTGGTAGTACGCGACCTTGCCAAGGTCGAGGCGAGAGTTCGATTCTCTTATCCCGCTCCACTAAATTTTCGCAGTCAGTCAATCTAAGCCTGTTTTCCGCTCCTGCCACACAGTTGTATAGAGATTATAAAACCTCAATAGAGGCAAGCTGACGGCTAATCTCGCGCGTCTAAGCACCGTGAGTGAGCTCGCGGACAGGAATGTAAATTCTCCGTACCTGCGCCCGAAATCTATTGTGGGCGACCGATTTGTTGGAGTATGCTCCCCGACGCACTCCCCCGGATTCCACCGGGGCTTGGAACCGGCCCAGTTTTACAAAACCAACCCAAACAGAAACATCCGAATTCGTCCGGATGGCGTAGTAACAGTAGGAGTGGTTGAAGTCTGATGTCCAAACTCAACAGGAGGTAATTCGGGAAATGACAAAATCAAAGAAGGCTCTGGTAGCTGGTGCAGCGCTCGCAGGTTTGCTTGCCGGTTCCAGCGCAACGATTCAAGCATCGAATCTTCTACCTGGCTTGAGAGCTGCCGCGCAGTCCGATCAGGCGCCAGCCGACAAGAAGGTGAAGGAAAAGCACGCTTGCAAGGGTCAGAATTCTTGCAAGGGCAAGGGTGGATGTAAATCGAGCGACAATGGCTGCAAAGGCAAGAACTCTTGCAAAGGCAAGGGCGGCTGCGCAACCGACGGCTCCAAGATGCCCGAATAAGAAAGCGCAAGCTTTCTCGTGTCCAGGGCCGGCTTGGAACTCAGCGGCCCTGGACCTCCCCTTCGACTTACCGGAGTAGCGAATGCCTGCGAATCGCTTTAATAATTTTACAGACTATGGAATCGGAATTGGTCTGCGCGCCACGCATTACAATCACATCCTGACGCGCAAGCCGGTGGTGGACTGGTTCGAAATAATTTCTGAGAATTTCATGATCGATGGCGGCCGGCCGTTAGGCATCCTCGATCAAATTTTGGAACAGTACAAAGTCGTGCAGCACGGCGTCTCCATGTACTTTGGATCTGCTGAACGTCCCAACCGCGAGCATCTCCGCCGGCTGAAAGCTTTGGTAAAACGCACGAATACACCCTGGCTGTCGGACCACCTTTGCTGGGGAAGTGTGGATGGCCGCTACACGCACGACCTGCTGCCCATGCCGTACACCTTTGAAGCCGCGCGAATCACGGCGCAGAAGGTTCGCGAAGTCCGCGATTACCTGGAAGTCCCGGTGGCGGTGGAAAACGTAAGCAGCTACGCCGAATTTCACGTTTCGGAGATGACGGAGTGGGACTTTCTGAACGAAGTTGTGGAACGCGCCGACTGCGGAATTCTTTTGGACGTAAATAACATCTACGTTTCGTCAAAGAACCACAATTTTGATCCTCTTACGTACGTCAACAGCGTTCCCGCCGAGCGTGTAGCGCAGATTCACATCGCCGGTCATTCAAAGTATCGGAAATATATTTTGGACACCCACGATCATCCGGTGATCGACCCGGTGTGGAAGTTGTACTCCCGCGCGATTGAACGCATTGGCCACACCGCAACGCTGTTAGAGTGGGACGACAGCATTCCATCATTTGACGAAGTTCACGACGAAGCTTTGAAAGCGAATAGATTCCTCGCCAGCGCGTCTTTGGCCACGGCTGTATGAAGCTGCTTGCTCTCCAACGTCGCATGGCCCGCGCGGTAATGACACCGTTAACGCCGTCCGAGCACATGCGTTCGGTTGCGCCCAATGGAGGCTCGATGCGCGCGGTGGCGTCTGAAATTATCAAGCCAAACGATCGGCTAACTTCTTTCGAGCGCCTGGAAATCTATAATCGACAATATTGGTTTCGGATTCTGTCAGGATTCGCCGAGGATTTTCCCGGCCTGCGCAGCGTGCTTGGAGGAAATAAATTCGATCGTATAGCCAAGGCCTATCTTGCCGACTGCCCTTCGCAATCATTCACTTTGCGCAATTTAGGGGCGCGTTTGGAAGGCTGGTTGAGAAAAAATCCTCAATGGGCTGGCACGCGGCTGCAACTCGCTCTCGATATGGTGCGGCTGGAATGGGCTGATATCGAAGCTTTTGACGGTGCGGCTGAGCCTCCGCTAAAACCTGAAGATCTTGCGGACGCGAATCCGGCGAAGTTGCGTTTGCGGCTGCAGCCTTACATTCAGCTTCTGGATTTGCACTACCCGGTTGACGATCTGTTGCTGGAAGTTCGCAAAGTCGAGGAAGACACGGATTTCGCCAGCAATGCCTTCAGCGAGCGGCATCATCGCAAACGCGTTTCTGCAGTAGCCAGATTAAAAACCGAGCCGATTTTTCTGGCGGTACATCGCATGGACGATTCCGTTTATTTTCGGCGGCTGGAAGCGGAAGAGTTTGCTATTCTGCGTGGTCTTCGCAGTGGTAAACCGCTGAATAGCGCGGTGGAATCCGCGCTGAGAAAGAGTTCGATCCCGGCCGAAGAGCGGCCCGCTCACGTACAACACTGTTTTCAAACTTGGGCGGCGCTAGGTTGGTTCTGCCGCATCGACCAGGATGACTCGCAAGGCAATTCCGCGGCAGAAGTATCGTCTCGTGGAGCGAGGGCCTCAAGAAATGAGCGCCCCAGCAAATCCAATTCTGCGGCTCTATAACGGCTTCCTACGAGCCGTTTCCAGTCTTCCATCGCCGTTTTTGCTGGTGGTTCGGGTGTATTGGGGCTGGCAAATCTCCCAAAATGGATGGGGCAAACTTCACAACCTGCTGCATGTGACGCAATTCTTTGCGAGTCTGGGGCTTCCCGCGCCCGGAATTACGGCGGCGTTCGTAGCTAGTTTTGAATTCACAGCCGGAATTTTGCTGGCTCTAGGATTGTTGTCCAGAATCGCGGCGTTGGGGCTGGTTATTGATATGACCATGGCGTATCTAACCGCGGACAGAGCCTCGTTTTTTGCGTTTTTCTCAAACCCCGGGAAATTTTATGGTGCCGATCCATTTATTTTTCTGTTTGTGGGCCTGCTCATATTGATTTTCGGGCCGGGCAAACTTTCGCTCGATACGCTCCTCAAGCGAAGGATGGGGAAAGGGAAATATTCAGACTCCGCAGAGACCAGTTCCTCCGCGGCTTGATGCTCGCCAAATAGGTTAGCGGCTTCCGCGAGCGAGGCAGGCCTGGCACGCATGAAATCAAAAAAGTTTCGAGGCGCGGTTATATGCGCATCCGTGCTCTGCATCATCTTGATAATTTCGGCGGGTTCCTTTCGAACTGACCAAATGACGTCCACGATCGTTATTGGAAATTCTCGAATTGATGTGGCAGTGGAAAAAGGAACGCTGCAAGTTTCCAAGGACGATTTACTGAAGTGGGTCCAATGGGCCGCGGAGTCTGTTAGCACCTATTACGGACGATTTCCGCTTCCTCATGTTTTGCTGCGCATCATTCCCACGGACGGAAAAGGCGTGCGGAACGGCCGCACATTTGGGCAACGAGGTGGTTTTATCACCATTCATGTGGGAGCAAATTCCACCTTCGAAGATCTCGCAAACGATTGGATGCTGACGCACGAAATGGTTCACCTGGCTTTTCCTTCTGTGGCTGATGAACATCACTGGATCGAAGAGGGGATTGCAACCTACGTGGAACCAATCGCGCGCGTACGAGCAAAACACCTGGATGCGACGGAAATGTGGAGAGAACTAGTCCGCGACTTGCATCAGGGTCTTCCTGCCGCGGGAGATCGCGGGCTGGATAACACTCATACGTGGGGACGCACTTATTGGGGCGGCGCTCTCTACTGTTTTCTCGCCGATATTGATATCCACCGGCAAACTCAAAACAAGAAAGGTTTGGACGATGCGCTGCGGGGAATCCTTGATGCGGGAGGCGACATTCGCCAGGACTGGGAGCTTACCAAAGCTCTGGATATCGGAGATCGAGCAGTTGGCGCGAAAGTTTTGCGGTCGCTCTACGACAAGATGAAAGATCAGCCTTATGATGTGGACCTTCCGGCGATATGGAAACAATCAGGCATCGAGGTGGAAGGCGGGAAAATCCATTTTGTGGATGACGCGCCACTTTCAAAGACGCGAGAGGCGATTACCTACGGATCGGTTGCGGCGGGATCCAACTCCGTTTCCGCCATCAGTGTAGTTGTTGGAGATACGGCCATGAATTTCCCTCCGCGCTAACGAAGACGCCGAAACCTTCAGAATTTCAGATTGCTCGACCGCACCCAAGAAACCGAAAATAGGTTTTCATTTAGTTTTCATTACGTATACCCCATCCCAGTCGGCCTGCGGGGCTTCCTCTATGAATTCCTCGGCGCGTTCCAGGAAAGCCTGGGTCGGACCGTCGTCCGGACATATCGTGAGAATTTGAGCGAATCTGTCAGCGGCTTCCTGCCAATCCTGGTGGCGATATGCGGCCATAGCGTGATCGAACTGTTGCAGTAACGCTTCATATTTGGGTCTTTCCGCCGCTACGTCGAGCAATTCGTAAATATTTACCGGCTGATTTTTTCCTTTGACTTTT
>JABDEK010000030.1 GCA_013287135.1 Acidobacteriota bacterium
TGAACGATCGCGACTCACCGATTTGGCAGAACCCCTCCTACTTCCCGATAACTTTCCGGATCACTCCCCAGTGGCATCGAGAGAGCACCAGCAATCAACCGGTTGACTCGATTCCCGGGGGCGGCACAGGGTCCACTTTAGTGTCTCGCAACGTGACCCAGGCCGGTTTCGACTTATCGGGGATGGATCTATGGTCGGCTGGAACGATCTACAAGAATATTTCCTTCCTGCTGTTGCCCTCGTCGGACCCGTTTGCTACCTGGCACTTTGAAAGCGCCTGGGTTCGTCTGGACAATATTAAGGGAACATCATGGCTCAATTTTAAGTTCGGAAGGTTTGAGCTAGATAACTTGATCTCGGAGAAAAGGTTTCTGTTTCTCTCCGCCAACGGTGGCATCTACCAAACTTATCACTTCGATGTTCCGGGGAGCATCAACGACTTCGGAATCGGCGACAATCAGATCGGTATGGAGTTGATGGGGCACAATGCAGACAGCTCCATGCGATACTCAATTGCCCTGCTTAGCAGCAACGAAGGCGGGACGGGTCTAACGGAATCCAACCTTCCGGGCGGTTTGCCTTCAAATCGAAGCTTCGACGGTTACATGGCCTTCACCAAGTCTTTCAACGCTGGAAGCTGGGGTTACGAACAATTTCAAGCTTACGCCTACATCGGTCAGAGAGCGACGTATTACCAGACAACGAGCGGAACTCCACTCGTCGGCCTGGGTAATGAACCTTTTTACCGCATTGGCTTTGCCGGCCAGCTTCATTTCAAGAATCTAGAGTTGCTGCCCTACTTTATGCATGGGCACGACAATGCATATCTGGGGACGCTTACCCCCGACACGAGCGGACTGCCACCAGGAACGAAAGGACCTGCCTTCAACGGTGGCTTTCTTGAGGGTCAGTATTTCGTGAATCCTCAACTCGTGTTCTTCGGACGCTTCGAGAAAATAGACGTGGCGCAACAGGCCGCGATTAACCTGGGAAGCGTTCCTGACAATTACGGCAATGTGACGGCCTATTCCGTGGGCTACCGTTATTACCCAATTATGTTTAGCCGCGCGGGATTGGCTTGGCACAATGAGTATTCCATCACCAAGTCGATCGGTGTTGTGCCAGAAAGTCTCGACGGTAGCGGCTTGCCCCCGATCCTGAACACTCAAGGCGTATGGAGCAGCAGCATATTTGTTGGATTTGACTTCGACTTCTAGAGACGAGGCCCAAAAATGACACCAAAAAAACTTGCTGTGACATTTGCATTCGGGTCGTTGGCTTTGGTTACAGTCGGAGCCACGTCCGTCCTTGCGCAATCGCACATAAACCCGCCAGACCCGGCCCTCGGGACGCCTAGTGTCGCGACCGAAGAAAGCCATATCGGCGCCGTGACGGGACACGCGGCGGATGGAGAGAAGCATTATATAAGGTACTGCATTGGCTGCCATGGACCGGACGGCAATGCTGACGGGATGAACGCCCAGTGGATCGATCCGAAGCCGAGGGATTTCACCAAGGCCGTTTTTAAATGCCGGTCAACCCCTACAGGCACTCTGCCAGTCGATTCAGACATCTTTAATGCCATGACTCGTGGATTCGTCTCGACGAACATGCCGCAATGGAGACCGTTGACACCACAGCAGCGTGCCGACTTGGTTGCTTTCATAAAAACATGGTCGCCTCGTTGGGCGCAAGAGAAACCAGGTACGCCTATAACCATCCCGCCGGAAACTCCGGACACCCCGGAAAGTGTCGAGCGCGGCAAGGTCCTCTATCAGACGACGCTGAAGTGCGTCGAATGCCACGGGCCAAAGGGTCTTGGTGATGGACCTTCCGCACCCTCGCTACGCGACAATGACGGAAATCCCATCAAACCATACGACTTTGTGAATGGCTCTCGATTCAAATGCGGTACGACGAACGAGGATCTATACCGCATCTTTATGACCGGCTTGGACGGCACGCCCATGCCTTCATGGTCGGATTTCGTGGATCCGAACCAAGCCTGGGATCTAGTTCACTACTTGCGGACACTGCAGCGGAATTATCATCCCCGGCATACCGCGAAAGCGGCCGCCAAATCCACGGATCAAAAAGGCGGATAGAAACCGCCACTCCGTTGCCACCTTGGGCGGATTTAGCCGTCAAGAGGAAACAAAATTATTCGTCAAGCCTAATTTCTAATTCATGGGGAGGTAAAGAAATGAAGATTAATTTGAGAATAATGATTCTAGCGGTCCTGTTTTTATCCAACTTGGCCATGGCTTCTGCAGTCCTGGCGCAGTATCAAGTAGTTACCGTAACCGATGGTGGCACAGTAACAGGCAACGTGAAGTGGACGGGCACAAAGCCGCAGCCTGTGACCCTGCCTATCACCAAGAATCCTGACGTATGCGCTCCCAATGGGCAAAAGACTCGGGATCTTGAGCGCATCATCATTGCCCCTGACGGTAGCGTCGAAAATACAGTGGTTTACTTGAAGGGTATTTCGAAGGGCAAAGCCATGGATTTGCCTGAGGCCAGGCGCTCCCTCGACCAGAAGAACTGCCGCTACATTCCCCACATCATGTTAGTTCCAAAAGGCGACGACCTGACGATGGTGAGTAGCGATCCCATCCTGCACAACATCCATATGACAGGCGTCCAGCTTTATAACATTCCATTCCCGATTGCGAACCATCCGGTCAAAAGGCCTTTTCAACGCGATGGAGAAACAGATCTGAAATGCGACGCAGGTCATGTTTGGATGAATTCGGTCGTTATGACGGTCGAGAGTCCTTACTACGCCATTACAGACGAGCATGGCAATTTCAAGCTTACGGATGTCCCACCTGGAACTTACACGATCGAAGCTTGGCATGAAAACTGGCAGATCGCTCGGCAAGAATCGGTGATGGATGTGGACTCACACCAGATGGTGAATCGCCCAATCTTCGCTGATGGCATGACCTGGGATAAGAGCGTCACGGTGCCGGCGAAGGGCAACGTTACGGTTGATTTTCAGATTTCTCAAAAGTAGGGACCCACATTAATTGCTCTCGCAGGCCGGTGGAATTTGCCGGTCTGCGAAAGGGGGAGAAGGGGCGATGGCGGCTTCTCACGGGTTGCTGGAAAACGAACCGCTGGTAAATGGAAAGCTGGTTAAGCAATGGTTGTTTTGGGGGATCCTCTGGACAATGATCTTCCCGCTCGTGGGGGTGATCGTCTCCATCAAATTCAACTATCCGGACTGGCTGGGCCGAACATCCTGGCTGACTTGGGGCCGGATCCGGCCAATGCACGTCAATGGCGTAATCTTCGGGGCGTTTTCGACAACGTTCTTCGGCCTGGTCTTTTATATGGTTCCTAAGCTCACCGGCATCCGCATGGTGGGCGAGAAGATGGGATTCTGGTGCCTGTGGCTGTGGAATATCGGTGTTGTGCTCGGTTCATATTCGCTCATGGCGGGCTATCAAAAGGGCATCGAAGCTGGCGATTATGCGCTTTGGGCGGACGTCCCGTTAATCATCGCCTTCATAGTCTTGACCTATATGGTCATCGCTACCATCGTGCAACGCAAAGAGAAACTGCTTTACGTTTCTCTGTATTACACCGCCGGTGCGATGGTCTGGACAGCCATCAATTTCCCAATTGGGAACATCCTCCTTCCATATTGGGTACCTGGCGTTAACAACGCGGCTCTTCACGGGCTTTACATCCACTATATCGTGGGTCTCTGGATCACACCCGCGGGTTTGGCGTTGATTTATTTTTTCCTACCGCTGGCGTGCAAGAATCCACTTTACAGCCACAAACTCTCGCTCGTGGGCTTCTGGTCCATCGCTCTGTTCTATCCGTTCGTCGGCATTCACCACTATCTCTATAGCCCCATTCCCAACTGGACCCAGACGATCGCAATCGTCACCTCCATGATGCTGATCATCCCGGTATGGACCGTCACTCAGAATTTCTTTGGGACGATGATGGGGAATTGGAAATCCTTACAGGAAAGTTTTGTAGCTAAATTCTGCATTATGGGATCCATCTTTTATTTCCTTGGCTGCTTCCAGGGCTCCACGGAGGCCTTGCGAGGCATGCAACAACTTACTCATTTTACGGATTTCGTGATTTCGCACTCTCACCTCACGATTTTCGGCACGTTCGTTGTATGGACGATGGCGGGCACGTACTACGTTTGGCCGCGCGTCACGGGTCACGCTTTATGGAGCAAGACCTTGGCCACCTGGCACTTCTGGCTCATCGTCGTCAGCTTCAGCACTATGGCTGGGGTACTTACTCTCATGGGGCTTCTACAGGGCACGATGTGGATGGACTCGGTGGAATTTGTCGACACCGTCGTAGCCATGAAACCTTATTGGTTCATAAGAACACTCTCCGGGATAGGCATGGATATCGGCATTTTGCTTTTCATGATTAACATGTACATGACGGCCGTGGAACCTTCTCCCCTTCCCGAAATGGAGCGTGAGAAGGGATTCGTGCCAGTGGCGGCGGACTAACATGCAGAACAAACGCATCGACACATTCATTATGGGTATGGCGATCGTGTTCATGGGGGCCGCAGTCTTCATTATGGGACTGCTGCCTTGGCTGGGACGGGCACACGCGATGACCGTCGTCACGATGGACGGAAAAGTCGTTCCTGCCCAACCTTACACCGCACTCGAAGCCAAGGGCCGCAAAGTGTATATCCGGGAAGGCTGCTGGTATTGCCACTCGCAGTACGTGCGCCCAGTAACCGGCGAGGATCGGCGCTGGGGACCCCCGTCGCAAGAGGGCGAATATGCCTACGATGTTCCCCATATGTTTGGGACTCGCCGGATCGGTCCCGACCTCACGCGAGAAGGCGGAAGGGTCGCTGACGATTGGCACTTTGCCCATCATTTTAATCCGCGCATGGTGGTGCCCGATTCGATCATGCCTCAGTTTCCTTGGTTGTATAACGGCGTGGACGCTAACGGCAGGCCCGTTCCGACCGAAGACGCCGTTGCGCTTGTCGCCTACATCCAGAAGCTCGGCTCGAATCTGGGCCCCTGGCGAAAGAACTTTCTCTACATCTCAGGAGGGTCGGCCATCCCTGTCGTTCCGGCCGCTGTCCAAGACGGGGTTGAGGAAGGCAAAAAAGTCTTCATGCGTCGTTGTGTTGGGTGCCATGGCGAGACAGGTGACGGAAAAGGACCTGTTGCGGTCTTCCTGGCGACCAAGCCGCGCATCTTCAAGGATGGCATCTTCAAATTCCGTTCGACCCCTTCCGGCTCGATTCCCACGGATGGCGATCTCTACCGAACAATCACGATGGGCGTTCGCGGCACCGCTATGCCTAATTGGCACGAATTGACTGAGGAGGACCGCTGGTTCGTGATTCAGTACATCAAGACGTTCTCCGACCGATTCAAGGAGGAGACTCCTGGCGATGTCATCGTGATCCCGCCGGAGGCCCCCAACACACCTGAATCGGTGTCTCGCGGAAAGGGCCTCTATGACCAGATGAAGTGTGCGGAGTGCCATGGTGTGGACGGCACGGGCAACGGTCCTTCTGCCTCCACCCTGCGCGACAATTGGGGAAATCCCGTCGCTCCGCGCAACTTCACCCACGGCGGCACGGACATGAAGAGTGGTCCGGCTCCGCAGGATATGTATAAGGCCTTCAGCACCGGCTTGGATGGAACTCCTATGCCGTCGTACGCCGACTTCCTCAACCCAGATCAGCGTTGGGATTTGGTTCACTACGTGATGTCGTTTGGCCCACCAGACACTTATCTAATCCTTAGCCCACAGCAGGCTGGAGACTCTTATGGACACTGATATTCTGTTCTGGACGTTTTTGGCTGGCCTTGGGTTTGCGCTGAACGCATGTTGCATCTTTTTGCTTCTAGTCCGTCACGGTCAATATCGTGACCCCGAGAAGCCAAAATTCATAATGTACGACAATGAAGCAAGGGATGATTCGCGGTTTAGCGCCGATTTGGTGAATGTATGAACGATTCCAGGGGAGAACTCCGACTGCCCACTAGCGCTTCGAGTGATCGGCCGGGTTTTTCCTGGCAACTGGCTGCCTACGCCATCCTGGTAGCTGTAGCCATCTATTACTTGTGCGTCACATAAAATTGCAACTCTGTTTTATCATCAGCAGTGTCGCTTACTATTGGATTGCAGACGCGGAAAGAGGTGAACGACATGAATAGCGAAAATGAGCACGATCATGATATTCACACCTACGAGTATTCCGGGATTCAAGAGCGGGTCGGCAAAGTAAATACGTGGTTAATTGTCGTATACGCCGCTCTGCTGATTTGGGGGGTATGGTACCTTATCACCTTCTGGAATCATGCCTGAGCTATAACCGGCATAACGGGGCCTCCCCGCGAGCCGTTTGCCTTTGGGCGTCTCAGCAGCTTCCGGTGAGGGTAGCTCACATCTTCTGCGCGTTCACTCCATTCGTCGCTTAACGCTTCGGTAACGTAGTTTTCATGGCAAACAAGGCCTATTGGAATGAATACCTCGAAATCGCACGGATTTTGAACTGTTCTTGGTCTGGTAACCTGGATAATTCCGATCTGGCTTGGCGCAAGACAGGAACGTTCGGATCAGCGTCTTTCGATTGCGCAAGGAACTCTTGGTAGGCAGCGCGACCCTTCACGCCCTGCTTGGTTCGACCTGCACCAGCGTCCATCGCTTTTACCGGGCTCTTGTCAGATCGGCCAGTTTGCCTATAGAGAACCCTTAAGCTATCGCGCGGTCTTTGAATCTCGCGGGTAAGTCTGAGCCCATTGCTTGCAGGCTTCCGCGGCCTTTTCCAGATCACCCGTGACCAATCGATAGTACTGACAAGATACGTCGAACTTGTCGCGTCGGCTTAGCCGGTCACGAAGCTCATAAGCCTTCTTCAAGTTTTCCACCGCGAGCTTGGTCTCGCGCAGGTTGAAGTAGCTTGTTCCGAGGGCAGCATATGCCAACGAGAAATTAGAATCCAGGTTAACAGCGCGCTGGAAGAACGGAAGAGAGGTTTCGATATCTGCGTGATTGAACGCTTTCAAGCCCCGGCTGTACGCCTGCAGAGCCTCCAGCGACGATGTCGTGGCTTCCACCAGCGGTGTGTCAAACTGCGAAAGCAAACCGTGCGACTCACCCAGACTAGTGCGGATCCCGGTCGAGGCTTTTCCGAGCGCGGCAAGAACGTGTTCCTTATCCTCGGAGGTAACCTCTTCCTGCGCTAGAGTCTTGCCTGTCTTGCAATTCACAGCGTTGAGCCCGACAACATACCCGTCTTCCGAAGTTCCAATCGAACCATTGATTACTGCTACGCTTCCGGTGTGCTCGCAAATCTGCCTCGCCAGGTATTGATTGAGCCGCAGGTCTGCGGGCTGGCCCATGAGGCCGAGCGTCTGCACGATTTCTTGGTCAGAGACTACATTCAGGAATGTCGATTCCCTTAGTTTCGTGGCCAGGCCCTGGCGTAAGGTATCGTCGAAGACTGCGTTACTAGTGTTATTCGTGAAATCGGCAATAACGATGAAATCCTTGTCTGTCACAATCGGCGAGCGATGGAAATAAAAATAGCTGCCTCCGGCCGCAACCAGAACCGCGACCGCTAAGATTGTGGATTTCCGTTGAATGCTCATATTGTGGAGCTGGTCATACCGAGAGCTAGCTCGGCACCTTGATTTTGCGACGACAACCATGCTCGCCGCTGCGAGCGGGGAACGCCCCGACAAACCATTGAGCCTGGACCAAGCCATTCTCCGATCGCAATTGCGTCAGTTGCGCGAGCCGGCTCGCCACGCACGTTTGAGGCCGACGTACAGCACCAACAACAAGCATAGTCCACCCAACACAATGGCTGCCCTCATGTAGTCCTTCTCTTCCTGCTCTGATATGAGTCTTCGGGGCGGAGGCGCGGGCTGGGGCGTCGTGAGCGTAATCCCGCGATCCTGAGCGATGACTTCGGCAAGACGCCGAGACATCACTAATACTGCAGCGTCATAGTTCGCTTGGCGCAGATAAGGCATCGCTTCGCGTCCGAAGGCGGCGGTCTTGCTGTTTGGTAGAATGGTGTTAAGACCACGGCCTACTTCGAATCGGTACTGCCGATCGTCTACGGCAAGCAGTATCAGCACGGCGCGCTCCGATTCTGCGGGACCCACACCGACCTGCGTTGCAAGATCGATCGAGAAATCCGTGATTGAGCGCCCATCGAGAGATTTCACAGTACTTACAACGATTTGGGCGTGAGCTTTTTGGTCAACCTCCTGGCACAAAGTCGTCACTTGCTCTTTGGTCGACGAACTCAATACGTCGGCGAAATCGCTCACATAGATACCGGGCTCTAAACCCTCTTGAGCTGATGCGTTAAGCGGCTTCACAGCCAAGTTAAGAAGAATCGCTATGGAGGCCCAACAGACCATTCTCAGAAAGGGAATATATCGCATTTTGGGGAGGCGTCTGGACGCGGCAATAGTAGAACCAACGTTTTGGTGTGTCAACGCGCGTCCAGCGGCTTGGCGGCTTTGCCCACTGAGCTATACCCTAGAAGGGCAACAGCTTGGATGTTTTGTCAGAACCAGACAGGCCTAACAATAGCGAGCTGCTGTGCCAAGCCAGCCGGTTCGGATTTCGCGCGCGAAATCCTAGTGCGTCGGGTGCTTATTGGGATATAAGTATGGCCCACGATCCCGGATCGAAACGGTTACGCAGCAGCGGAGGCAGCGATTATGAATTGCAATACGTGCGGGACTCCTCTGGGAGACGCAGATCTCGTTTGCCCTTCTTGCAGCAAGGCGACATCAGAGGTTGCACAACCGAAGCCAACGGCAAGAATGGTCACATCAAAGCTTTCTGAGTATTATCAAATCGAATTTCAGAAGATACAAACCTCAAACGAGCAGTACAAAGGAAAATGGAACTGGGCAGCCTTTTTGGCGGGACCGATCTGGGCCTTCACTAAAGGGCTTAAGGAGATCGTCGTAATCTACGCCTTGGCTATTCTTTTCACTTTTGGTATTTCCGTGCTCGCGTACGCCGTTATCTTCGGTTTGCGCGGGAATTATATCTATTACACCAAATTGATGAAGGGCCGCGTTCTAATTATCTAGAGCGATACGCTGCGCAACACGGCTTAGGGCTGTTGCTATCTTTGCCCTTGTCGATTAGATCGCGATTCACATGCAATTCGATCGCGATTCTTTTATGCTGTGCTAACCTCAGTTTTTTCTGCGGCTGGACGAAGAGAGTCCGAAGTCGACGAATCCCAAAGTGCCGCTTTGCCGCGACGTCCCCGTGCTCTCTCCAATCGCAACGAATTCCCCACCACCATCAGGCTGCTGACCAGCATGGCGGCTGCCGCCATCACAGGTCGCAGCCATCCGATCGCCGCCAATGCGATCGCGATCACGTTGTAGACGAACGCCCAGAACAGATTCTCCTGTATGTGGCGGAATGTTTTCTTCGAGAGCGACAGTACCCATGGCACCAACGTGATGTCGCCCGCTAGGATATGAACATCCGCCGCTTCTTTACTTAGGTCCGTTCCGATCTGATGTGCGATACCCACGTCCGCCTTGGCCAGCGCCGGTGCGTCGTTCACGCCGTCTCCGACCATAGCCACCTTCCGGCCGCTGCGCTGGAGCGCCTCAACATAGTCTACTTTCTCCCCGGGAAGCCGCTCAGCGGCCCACTGCTTGATGCCCAGTTCGGCCGCCACCAGTTGCGTGCTGGCGCTCCGGTCCCCGGACAACAGATGCACTTCAAGTTTCTGGCCTTGGCACTGCCTCACTGCGCTTTCCGCGCCCGGACGCAGATGGTCCTGCAGGCGAACCACTCCACGAATTGCGCCATCCCATCCCACATAGACGCGGCTCTCCAGCCCCGCCTCAGGCAACGATCCCTCGAGGTCTGCTGGCATCGACAGTCCTTTGTTCAGCAGGCTCACCGAGGTTCCCAGTAGAACGCTATACACTTCCTCGCCAGCCAGCACGCAGCCCTCGATTCCTTCGCCCGGATGGTTCTGGAAATCCTCCACCGCCAAGAGTTCACCGCCTTGCGCTCGGAACTCTTTCACGATCGCTCGCCCCAGGTGATGTTCCGAGCTGCTTTCAAGCGAAGCCGCAATTTGCAGCAGCGCGTTTCGATTCACTCCGGCGGCCACGCTTGTTACCACATCGAGCACGCTCAGCTTTCCGTCCGTAAGGGTCCCAGTCTTATCAAACACGACCGTATCGACCTTTGACATTCGCTCGAGATTTTCCGGGATACGGATCAGCACCCCTTCTTTGGCGGCTCGTTGCAGGCCCACGAATGTAGCCATCGGCGTCGCGATTCCGAGTGCGCATGGGCAAGCCACTACCAGTATCGCCAGAGCATTCAAGAATCCGAGTAAAGGCTCGTGACGCAGGACGCCGTAGTAGGCGACCACGCCAAGCGCAAATAACATTACCGCGCCCACGAACCACGCCGACACGCGATCCACCAGAGTTTGCAGCGGCATTCGTGCCCCGAGCGCCTCGGCGCACATCCGCTCAATCTGTGCCTGGAGGGTGCCTTCGCCCACTTTCACAGCTTGATAAATAATCGCTCCATCGAAGTTCACCGTGCCTTGCAGTACCGTATCACCTGGCCCGCGCATCACCGGCAGCGACTCCCCGGTGAGAATGGACTCGTCGAGCGTCGTACGGCCTTCGAGAATTTTCCCGTCGACTACGATTCTTTCCGCGGGCAGCGCGCGCAACAGGTCTCCCGCGCGCAGCTCGTCTAGGGGAACTAAATCTTCTCCTTGATCTGCACTCTTCCCGCGCAGACGCCGGGCCTGGGCCGGGGTCTCTTTGGCCAGCGTTCGCATCGCTTGCGCCATGCGCGCACGTGCCCGTGCCTGTAGATACTTGCCGAGTGTGACAAGGATTATCACCATCGAAGCTGTATCGAAATAAACGTCGTGACCGTGCCGGAAAGTCTGCCTCACTGAGTAGACGTATGCCGTCACCGTCCCGAGTGTGATCAGAGTCGCCATACTCAGTCGACCGTGCGGAATCTCCTGCACGGCAAGCTTCAGATAGGGGTAACCGAGCCCCAAAACTACCGGCGTCGCCAAGACCAGCAAGATATAATGGAGTTGGTCGCGAAGATGAATGGGCAGGTTTGGATATAAATAAAGAACCCAAGCGAAACTCATGATGAAGCCGGAGAGGACCGTGCCCAGTGCAAGTAGTATGAGGAACCAGGACTCCGAGCTGTCGCCCTCCTGGCCCCCGCCTGCTAGTTGGTACACAAACGCACACCCGGAGCAGCAAAACTGCTTTTCCTCGGCTCCCATTTGCGTCACGGTGGGCGTTCCCCGTAGGGCTAGCCCACAATGCGCGCAGATCTTTGCCGGTTGCATAAGTCTGCGGCTCCTGGCCTTCCGTCTTTTTAGAAATGGTGCATCATGTCATGCACTGCTGGATTCTGCATCGGGTGCGTCAGCCAGTAAAACCCGCGGTAAAGCGTGATCGCACCCAACACGGCGAGCAGGACTCCACTGACGCGCACCAGTTTCTCCCGCAGCGTGATCGAGAATAGGTCCGCAAAAAATGCCACCAGTAGTAGAGCCGGCACAGTCCCGAGCCCAAACGTCAGCATTACCAGCGCACCCCAAGCCGCTGACCCGGCCGACGCCGCTTTGGCCAACATTGCGTAAATCAGCCCGCACGGTAGAAACCCTAGCAGCGCTCCTAATGGCAGCGCTCTCATCGATTTCGGCAGACGCGTGACGTGTTCGAATCCTCGGGCAAGCCACGGCTGCGGCGTCGCCACCTTCGCTTTGAACGGCGACCAGTGCTTCATCAATCCTGCAAGCGCAAGCCCCGTGTAAATCATCAGCGCCCCCGCTCCTACCATTAGCAGCGCTTGTATTCTCCCCGTATTTGACACCAGGATCGTGAACGATCCCAAGGCTCCGGCCACCGCGCCGAGCAGCGTGTAGCTCGCGATTCGGCCCGCGTTGAACACCAGCTGCTGCGGTAGTACCACACGCCGCCAGGAAGAGCCCGCCAGCGCCGCAGAGCCTGATCCGGCACTGGCGACGCTTGGCGACAGCGAGGGTGCCACGGATATCAGTGCGACAAACCCGCCACACATCCCCACGCAGTGGAGACTCAGCAACAAACCTGTCAGAAATATCAGCCCTAACTCCATTTGCCACACCTGCCCAAACATTCACTTCCCGAGCACCCTTTTATAGCTCTTTTCGCCTTGATCGAGAAGTATGGTTTTCCCTGGCCACGGACAGGGGTACCTCATTCCCGGAGCCCTTTACTTTGCAAAGAAAAGTTGAAATCGGGATTGAATCGGCGCTATACAGATCTATATGAGCTTTTTCCTGGGCAGGTTCCTTGAATTCTCCGCAGCGGGACTAATCTGCAGCACCCTGGTGCATATCCTCGGACTGTTTGGCAGAAGACCTCCTTTCGGATATTTTGCATTTTCATTGCAGTTCGGGGCTGTTGCTTCGGCCATCGGAGCGGCATTTGCAGTTGTCCAGCTTCTGAGTTCGCGAGGCGAGAATTTTTGGAGAACGGCATTTCGTAGGGGCCCGAGATGGATGAAATGGATGACTTATTTTCTCATTGCCTATGCGATTTTAAATTTTATTGTGTTTGTGAACCGGATTGGCCATCGCGAGGGCCTGCAGCCGGACCAAATCACAGCCTTAGTGTTACGTGGAATTTCCGGGGAATGGATGGTATTTTACTCGACGGCACTTCTAATCTTCTCCTCGGCTATACGCGTTCTCGACTCAAGTGAAAAATGAAATCATGCTTCGTGCAGCCATACTAATCCTTGTATTCGCGGCTAGCGGCGGAGAACTGTCTCAAGCCGGCCTGCATGGCTCCGTTCAGTCCAATGATGGCCAGTCTGCTCAGCCTCGCGCGGGAACACAACAATATCGCTACACCAACCGCCTCATTAATTCCAAAAGTCCCTATTTGTTATTGCATGCGCACAATCCGGTTGATTGGTATCCCTGGGGCGACGAAGCCTTTGAACGGGCCCACAGAGAGAACAAGCCGATCTTCCTCTCAATCGGCTACTTCACGTGTCATTGGTGCCATGTGATGGAGCGGGAGTCGTATTCCGATCCGAACGTCGCTGCCATCCTGAATCGGCATTTCATTTCCGTCAAAGTCGATCGCGAGGAGCGTCCGGACATCGATCGGATGTACATGTCCTACGTCGAATCCACAACCGGCGCAGCCGGGTGGCCACTCAATGTTCTGCTCACCCCCGAACGCAAGCCATTTTTCGGCGGCACCTACCTCGATCCTGACCAACTCAAATCGCTACTCCAACAGGCCGCTGACGCATGGAATGGCCAACCCGATTTGATCAAACAGACCGCTGAGCGCGCCGCACAACTCATCCAAATCGTCAACCAGCAGCCTCCAGCGACAGACGATGTGCGCGCCGCCATTTTAGACCATGTTTTTGAACAGTTTGCGTTGACCTACGACGACAAAAACGGCGGGTTTGGGGAAGCGCCGAAATTTCCGAGACCACCTGTACTGTCTTTCTTGCTTCGCTATTACGTTCGCACTGGCAGACGCGATGCCCTCGATATGACGCTCGACACGCTCCGCGCAATGGAGCGCGGCGGCATTCATGATCAGCTCGGCGGCGGTTTTCACCGCTATTCCACGGGCGCAACCTGGCTCGTCCCCCATTTCGAGAAAACGCTCTACGACCAGGCACAACTTGCCGTTGTTTACACGGAGGCCTACCAGATCACCCACGACGGCTCCTATGCGAACACGGCGCGAGATATCCTAAATTTCACCCTGCGCGAGATGCAGCAGCCTGACAGCGGTTTTGCCTCCGCAGAGGATGCGGATAGCCGCGTCAACCCCAGCAAACCCGGAACTCGTGAGGGAGCTTTCTATGTGTGGACCTCGAAACAGATCGAAATCGTCCTGGCGAAGGAAGATGCCGAAGTATTCGAGTTTGCGTACGGGGTGGAACCCGAGGGCAATGTTCCGGCGCAACAGGACGTTCGCCGCGAGCTGAGCGGTAAGAACGTTTTGTATAAAGCTCATCCGACGGCGGAAACTGCGAAGAAATTCAACCTAACCATTGAACAAACCGTCGAGAAGCTTACCGCTGCGCGGAAAACCTTGTTCGAAGCGCGTTCCCGCCGCCCGCACCCCCCCATCGACGATAAAATTATTACAGCGTGGAACGGCATGATGATCTCTGCTCTTGCCCGCGCCAGCCAGGTTTTCGATGAACCGCGTTATCTGGAACGTGCGCAAGCTACGGCGAAATTCGTCGAAGAACATCTATATGATTCTAGTAACCGTAAGCTGTGGCGCAGCTATCGTGCGGGCGGTCCTTCGGTGGATGGATTTCTCGATGACAGCGCCGACCTCATTAGCGGCCTTTTAGATCTTTACCAGGCTGACTTCAATGTCCATTGGCTGACCTGGGCCGTCTCACTGCAAGAAAGCCAGGACCGGCTATTCGAAGACTCCAAAGAGGGCGGCTACTTTGATGTTGGCGCCTCGGACCATTCGCTATTGAGCCGTACTCGAGAAGCTCACGACGGTCCCGAACCGTCGCCTAATTCGACTGCCGCAATGAACCTCTTGCGGCTCGCGCAATTCACGGACCGCGCTGAGTGGCGCGTTAGAGCGCAAAATACGCTGTCCGCTTTCTCAGCCCGGCTTGAGTCTGATCCCGCCGCGCTTCCGGCGCTTGCCTCCGCTCTGGATTTTCGGCTCGCACAAACCGAACAAATCCTAATCGCCGGTGACCCGGCCTTCCAGGACACCCGTGAACTGCTGCACCAGGTCAACACTAGGTTTCTCCCCAACAAAATTCTTTTGCTCGCCGATGGTGGGAGTGGTCAAGAGCAACTGACCCGCTGGCTGCCTTTTATTGCAGGAGCCCATCGACTCCAGGACCGCGCCACTGCATATGTTTGCGAAAACTATGTTTGCAAGCTGCCAACCGCGGATCCTCATGTTTTCGCGCGTCTCCTCGACGAGAAGCACTGAGGACCTGCGGCAACTGGCGCGCCCACCGTTTGGTCCTTACTTCCTATAGGCGCGATTCAAGACTCTCTGCCATCGCGGGGAAACTGGTAAGATTGTCATCGAATGCACACGTGCCCGGCATGTCGGCAAGTCATCAATCAGCCGAGTGACCTCTGTCCCAGCTGCGGCGCGGACTTGACGCCGCCTGCGGGCCGCGAATCCACCGCGCCGGATAAAAAATCGCGCTTCTTGACTGCTACTGTGTTGTGGAGCGCCATAATCACGATTCTGTGGGCGATCGCGTGGTTCGCCTTGCCATGGCTCATATCAGGCTCCAAGCCTGCGGCGGAGTTGCGCGCTCGCGAAACTCTTGCGTCGCTGCAAGCGGAACTCGAGGCCTACGGCGTCTCCAACGGCAGCTACCCGCTCTCACTGGAAGTTCTCGGTGATCGCGCTCAACAAGCAACGCGGACAGCGGAGTCGGTTCGCTATGTGTTGCACTACACGTCCGGAAATCCGGATGTCGACGGCCACGTAAAAAGCTACTCCCTTGTGGCACGCGCCAAGAGTTTCGGTTTTCTCAATTTTTACACGGACCAGACGCGCGTCTTCCGCGCCACGCTCGAGGACCGCGCCGCCACCGCCCAAGACCCTCCCCTCAGACCGAATTCGTGAACAGAAATCATTTGAGACCGCCAACGGCATCCGGCTGTCAGGCGCGCCAGCTTTCAAATCTCAACTCAGCGACACGCAGCTTTGGCAGGTTAGCGAATTGGTCGCGCACTCGAATGAAATTCCTGATTCCGTGAAGAAGATTCTCGCTTCGGATTTGTCAACGTCGCCAGTAACTCTTCCGCGTTCGGCATCGGCTCAGATTCGGCTAAGTAAGGGCCTGAGGAGACAGAAAGCATGAGGAAGCCGGCTTAATGTGCATCGTGGCGTTCTGGCATTCTTGTCGTCGAGTGTTCTGAGCCAGACCCGGAATCCCAATTCTAACGCTGCTAAATCTACGCAAGTCATTGAAGTGATCGCCAAGAAAGATGAATTCTCGCCCGACCAGATCCATGTCAAAAAAGGCACGAGGGTACAGTTAAAACTACGGGCGGACGACATTGCACATGGCATGAAGCTGAATCTTTACCCCGAAGGAGCGCGCAAAGACGGAAGCCTGGGATTGCTCTTCGAGCATCAGCAGGGCAATACAAAGGTGAAAAAATGCCAGGAAGAGATCCATCGAGTTTGTTGCTGCTCGCGCTGGTACTTATGATTTCGAGTGTTCCGTGCAGTGTGGTCATGGCCGATGATTGACAAGCTTATCGCCGAAGAGTAGACCGCGATCATGCAAGGCTAGCTGACCACAGCCATTGATTTCTTGCGTTGGCGCAGCCTCCGGAAAAATGAACAATTCGTCATCCACCGGACACCAAAACTTCATTCTCAATTGATAGAGTTCTGCAGCCTACTTCAATAGCTCGTTAACCGGGTAGCTATAAAGATTGGAAGCGCGCCAATAACTATTTGCTTAATGCACGGATTGGTTTTTCAAAAAGCGCGCCATCAGGGGCAGAACTTCGAATGAATCCGAAACCGTCGAAGTTTATTCTAGGGGCGTGGATTATAGCGCTTCTTTCCCTACTTTCGTTTCCATTACGTGCGCAGGTCGCCGACGCCACGCTGGCCGGTACCGTCACCGACCCGGCAAGCAAGGTCGTTCCAAACGCCAAAATCTTCATCAAAAATGTCGTCACACGCCAATCAGTGGAGACCCAGACCGATTCGGCTGGTCTCTACAAGCTATCAAACCTCGTGCCTGGAGATTATGAGGTTTCCGTGTCAGCCGAAGGTTTTAGTACGAACACAACCAAAGTGATGATCGCTGCAGGAACCAAGCAAACGCTGAACTTGACATTGGCTGGTGTGCTTTCACTGGGGGACTTGGGCTTTTCTCCAGCCCAGACCCAGGGAAGTGCTCAGGATCAGGCAAGGCTCAACAAGCGGTCGCATATGCTAAAGATCCATCAGCGGATAGGTCTAATAGACACGGTTCCGTTAGTCGCCACCGTTATCCTGGGAGCTGGCGCCGGAGGCAAGAGCACTAGCTCAACAGACCGTTTTGCTCATCTTGCCCTTGGTTCGGTAACCGGGGACTTGTATTTCCTGAGCGCCTATTATGCGATTCGAGCGCCCAAAATCCAAGGGACCGAAACCCGCGGATCGATCCGACTGCACAAAGCCTTGGCGTGGATTCATGGCCCCGGAATGATACTGACGCCCATCTTGGGAATAATGGCTTTTGATCAGAAAAGTAATGGGGAAAAGGTTCATGGCATCGCCAGCGCCCATGGGGCCGTGGCTATAGTAACAGCCGCGGCGTATGGAGCTTCGATTTTGTCGGTATCGATAAAATTCTAAAAGAGGTTTCGTGAACAAAAACACAGGCCTGGCAATGGTTTTCTTTCTTCTACTTGGGATTCCCATCTTCGCCCAGACAGATAGCCAATGGGTCCTTGAACAATCCACCCTCACCTATCACGTGACTCACCCGCTGCATCAGGTTGACGGTGTTAGCCACGCGGCACGAGGCAAGGGGGTTTGCCATGCCGGGCAATGCGACTTCTTAATTGCGGTTCCAGTCAAAACATTTGATTCCGGGGACAGCAACCGCGATCTTCACATGCTGCAGGTGACGCGTGGTGGGCAATTCCCGATGGTAACTGTCCGCACTCGATTGCCCGAAAGCGCGTCCGCATCAGCGACGATCCATGCAGACCTGGAGATCCAATTTGCCGGACAAACCGCGAAGTATGACCAAGTCCTGTTCCAACAGAAAAGCCAGGGAAACGAGATCCGGATAACTGGAACTATTCCGGCCATACTAACCGATTTCAAGATTGATCCACCGTCGCTGTTAACTGTAGCTGTGAAGAACGAGATGCCGGTGCGAGTGGAAATGACTTGGCAAAGGCAGAAATGACATGGCGTTAGGATCCGGTGCGATGTTGGGAGACAGGCCGGTTGCCGCCGTTAGCCTTCGCACTTTGAGAGGGATCGCGTTTTGTACCGCGGAGCAGCTTATGCCTTTGACAAACTTGTTGTGCCGTTGGGTACCCAGCTGATCGTTCCGAGCTTCACCCCCTGGCAATCGAAAGCCGGACGAAATCGATGAGCACGTAGCTTTGCCGGTCATGTTTTTGCAGGTTTGCTAGCCAAACTTTTCTTTTTCTTTCTCGCCTCAGCGCTTCCGCTCAGCTTCGCGGGTTCAACTACCTCATGAAATCATAAGATTATTCGGCGTGCTGGAACAAAGCTCAGACAACGGCTCGTCGATGTTTTGTGTCCATCGCATAAAGATATCATTCGCGACTCGCCATGACGGGCGCCCTGCGCGCTGTGGCGAGCCCGCCAGGCCACCAGTTCCAATCGCCTGCAATACGAAGGAGCGCAGGACCGATCACAATACGAACGAGTGTCGCGTCAATCAACACGGCGACCGCCAACGTAAATCCGATCATCTTGACCACCAGGAAATCTCCGAAGGTGAATGCCGCAAATACCACGATCATGATCGCGGCGGCGCTCGTAATCAGGCCTGCGGTTCTAGCCAGAGCCTCCGGGATGGCATCCATTTCACTCAGCCCGCTCCTTCTGGCTTCGAGAACGCGTGCGACCAGAAATACCTCGTAATCCATGCTTAATCCGAAGACGATGGCAAAGGCGACAATCGGAACAAGGGGAAACACGCTGCCGGTCCCCCCAGGAACTCCCAGGAAGCTGCTTCCGTGTCCGTCTTGGATAACGAAAACCAATGCTCCGAAGGAGGCCGCGACCGAGAATAGGTTCAGTGCGATGGCCTTCACGGCGGCGAAGATCGATCGGAACCCGCAGAGCAGAGCAAGGAGCGTCCCCCCCACTACCAGCGCCATTACGGAGGGAAAGCGATCTCTGATAATCGTTTCATAATCGGCGTTGAGTGCCGGGATGCCCCCAACGAGAAGGGTTGCGCCAGACACTCCGGTGAGAGCTGGCGCGCCGGTCTTACGGAGCTCCCGCACCCAGCTGACTTGGTCGCGCAGGGAGACCGAACTCGCGGGTAACACCTCAAGCAGCGCCGCTCGTCCGTCACTACTCAGGAACGTTCGACGCGTCTCCCGCGAGAGGTCAGGGAGCGAAGACCGGTTGTTCTCCGCAATCGTAGTTATGGAAATCACGCGGTCACAGCGAGGGTCGCTCGCGAGCCGCTTGGTGAGACGATCCAGCGCATTCCACCCCGCGTCGGTTTGCGCGACGGAATCCGTTGGAAGATCGACAATGACGCGCAACGATTCAACAACGCCGCCCCGGTCCATCCGTTCAAGGGTGTGGAGCGCATGGACTGATTCCGCCGCCTGCGGAAGCCAATCCCCTCGGGGGAGGCTGGTATCCAGTCGTCTGACCTGCCAGGCGAGCAGAAGCAACGGAGTACCTGCCACAACGAGGGCAAGCCAGGGATGCGCGACAACCATCTTTCCCCATTGCCGCCAGAGATTTCCCGTACGCGCGGCCCGACGCGCATCCAACTTTGGAGTAAAGGGCAATCGGCCAAGATCAATCCGCGGACCGAGCAGCAGCAGCGCTGCCGGAACGAGGGTATTGGTAAGCAACACACTCATTCCCGTCACCAGGAATCCCGCGACACCGATGGAACGGATTTCGCTGATCGGAACCGTCAAGAGGGCTAGAAATCCGATAGCTACCGTTGAGGCTGAAATCAAGAGCGTGCGACCTGCCTGACGTGCCGCGATGACCGAGGCCGCGGGTCCGTCGTGCCCGGCGGAAATCGCTTCCCGGAAGCGGCTGATCATGAGGAGCGCGTAGTCGATTCCCAGGCCCAGGCCAAGCATGGTGGCCAAATTCTGAACCAGAATGGACAAGTGCCAGCGCTGGGCCAGGAATCCCGTAATCGCCAGAGTGGTCGCGATGGCAAGCTGGCCAACCGCCAATGGAATCAGGGCGGCGATCAGGCTTCCAAAAGCCAGCAGCAGAAGCGCGAGGGTCGCCGGGATCACCAGGCTTTCGCCGCGATGCACGTCGGCGGCGCTCGCTTTCCTAATATCGAAATTCAGTGGAATCTCGCCTGTGAGTTCGAGCTTCACCGCCGGATAACGGCCCCGCAGTTGATTTTCAAGCGAGCTTGCCAGCTGGTGAAGCTCCGGAACAAGCGACTCGACTGGACCGCCGGTCGACGTGAGTCCCACGAGAACAAACGTTCCCCCTCCCCGGCCCAGAAAAATCGGATCGCGCAACTCGAGATAGGACACCACTCCTGAAACGCCGGGTTGCTCTCTCAGTCCTGCCACGATGGTTTCTAACGCTTGCCCGCCTTCCTCCGAATCCGCAGGCGGGAGTCCCTCGATTACCAGGACAACGCGGTCCACAAACGGCGACCGAAAACGACTGGCCAGCTCTTCCCGGACAGTTTCAGCTTGGCTCCCTTCGACACGGGTTGCGGTCTCCAGGTGGCGCTCCGCGTGAAAAGAGAATGGAAGAAGTGCGATGGCTGCTGTGAGGACGATCCCTGACACCCAAAAACGGCGCACATCCATAGCTATTATCATGTCATATCACACAAGATCGTCGTCACCAAAACTTCCCGTGGCGCCTAAGAACCACAAGGGCGAAAGAGGTGCTCGGTCCGGAACCGGTTCATGCGTTTGCGCTTAGTTTCGCAAGTTTACACTTGCGCATGACTCACGTACGGAGCTATCTGAATCTGCTAAACTTCCCCATCGATTTAGGAGGATCAATTCGTACCTTATTATTGCTCGGACTGCTCGCCGCCATCCAAGCTGGAGTGGCCGACCCTCGCCTTGGCGGGTGGACGCTCATCTCCGCGCAGTCTAGTCTGGATCCTCCGAACCGGCTCTCCATAACACCTCTACATGACGGGGTGCATGTAGTCATGTCGGGCGAAACCCATATCGATTTCACTGCGAATTGGAACGGACACGAATCGTCCGCACCAGGCAATCTCGCGTTCAATCAAATTGAGCTGCGCAGGATCAATAAGAGGCAGGCGGAGGTCAAGGAGGAAAAGGATGGAACTGTTGTGGCGACGGTTCGCGAAAAACTTTCGAATGATGGGAACGAGCTGACGACTACGACCGCAACCAGGGGCCACGCCGATCAGATCACCGTGTGGACGCGAAGCGGAGGTACGAAGGTCGCCAGTGACCTCTTCGCAGGCGAATGGACCCAGGATCTCAGCAAGACCCGTTTGCGCCAAGGTTTGGTGCTCAAAATCGAGTCGGACGGAAGCGGTGGGATCCGTTTTTTGGGTGACTTCAGCTATACCGCCCGTTTTGACGGAAAGCAATACGATCTAAAGAACTCGCGCAATGACACCGTGACGCTTGAACTTGTCGATCCTCACACGGTGGACGCGAGCTACCGGCGGGACGATCAACTCACTCAAAAGGATAGGTGGGTGGTTTCCGCGGAAGGGCAGCAGATGACACTATCCACCACAGGCACGTTGGAAACGGGCCAGCGGGTAACGGAGAAGCTCTTGTTTAAGAAGCAGTAGTGGATATCGCATCTGTGCAGTCCAGAAGCCGATCGCTCGCTGACACCGCGTTGACCTCACGAGCCGCGACCGAAATGATCCCCCTGCGATACATGAATTTCAGAATGCCGTTGACCGTATCTTCCAGAGACGGATCTGCTTTGCCCCACACGGAGGCATCGCGGGCCATTTGATAAGAAGAGCTGTCATAGCGTTTGAACTCCATCGCAGAGATGTTGTCGACAGAGCCCACCAAAAAATCCAGCAGCGGAAAGAGAAGATCTTCCTTTCGGCATCTCCGGATCAGCTCGGGAACGAAGTCGGGAAGCCTGAATGTTTCGAATTGCCGGCCAGTCGCTTTGGTAATAAGCCCGGTAATATCCATCATGTTCGAATAATCGTCCCGCGTGACATGGTAAGTCTTATTCGCTGTGCCGGGAGTGGTAGAGATCGCAACGATGTTGTTCGCCACAATGTCCGCCGGAACAAAGCTGACCTGGTTGAGAGTATCAACGCCAATGCCGTGATTCACCATGAAGGCAACCAAGCGAACGGCGATATCGAAGTTGTTGCCTCCGCCCGTGACGGAAGGACTCACCAGAGCAGGCCGGAAAATCCGCGCGGAAAGTCCCCGGCTGCGCGCGTCGACAACCACCTGTTCCGCTACCCACTTTGATTGGCTGTACCCAAAATCGAGCAGCTCCATATTCTCGTTCAGGTCGCTCTCATTCAGGACTGATTTGACCGCCCAGCCAAACACGAAGGTAGTCGAGACATAATTGAACTCTTTGGGCCTTCCCTCGAACGCCAATCTTACGACCTCATTGGTTCCCAGTACGTTCGCGTCACGCATCAGGTCGTAGTTGAACAGGTAATTCACGGTTGCACCGTTGTGGAACACCGTGTCGATTTCACTCGCGAGGAAATCCCACACGTCCTGCGTCAGGCCCAGCTTTGGCTGTCCTAGATCGCCGCAGACGGGGATCACCCGAGCTTCGAACATCTCCTTCAGATCTACCCCGCAAGGTCCCATTGACTCCATTGCAGCTCGCAGTCTTTGCCTACCCTGCTTTTCGTCGGAAGACCTGACAAGAACATAGATCTTCGCTCGTGTCTGTTCCAGCAAGCTTTTCATGAAAAATGGCCCTAGGAAGCCGGTCCCGCCGGTGAGCAGCACCTGATTCAGCATCGGTATCTCCGGCGTGGGCAAAGGCACCGGAGGCTCGAAGATCAGCTTCCGGTCATTGCTCATCATCTGCTTCTCAGCGGCGCACTGCTCTTCACGGAAAGCCGCAAGGGAATGACGCAGATGAACCAGTGCCTCTTCGGGAGCGCTCTTCAACTGTTCGGCTAGTCCAAACAGCTCCGCTACGCCGACACGCTGAATGACACCAATATCTACCTGCCTCGCCAGCATCTCGGCGCCTTTATCTTTCAGGAGTTCTTTGAGCTCATGCATGAACACAACAAGATCCAGGGAATCCAGTCCAGCTTCGACGAGGTTGCACGATTCCAGACCTGTCAGGCTGTACCTGGCTTTCAATTCGGCGAAAGAGGAATGCATGTCGGAATCGGACGCGGAGTTCCCGGCGTTCTTCTCCCGCGAAAAGTCGGAAAGAACGGTGAACTGACCTTGCAGCCACATCTGCTTGGTCTTATGGCGCATAATCTTACCCGAACTCGTTCTCGGAATCGCACGAGGCCCGATGAGGGAAATCACCGCCACTTCCACGTTGAGATAATTCCGGACCGCGGCGGCAATCTTTCGTGCATCGGGAAGCGCCCTAGGATTTTTGACTTCGGCGACGATTGCCAGCGCAGGTTCGCTGTCTTCCTGAATCTGGAACGCGGCGACGCAGTTGTGCCGGATCAGACCGGATGATTTCTCCACAACGTTCTCAAGGTCGTGTGGGTAATAGTTTTGCCCGCGGAGAATAATCATGTCCTTGATGCGGCCGCAGACGTAGAGTTCGCCGTCGTGGAAGAATCCTATGTCGCCGGTCCGAAGGTAGCCGTCGTCATAGGGAGTATCGTCCACAAGCCGCGCGCGAAACTGCTTCAGAGTCAATTCCGGATTATTCCAGTAACCTCGGCACTTACCGCTTCCGGCGACCCAAATTTCGCCGGTGCGCTCTGGCTTAAGAGCGAAATGCCCTTCCGGATCCACGATCTTGACGTCGAGACCCGGGAGCGGCGTTCCACAACTGACAATCTGCGTGGCCCCCCCGATTTCAGAGACCTCCGTAGTCATGCGGGCCGTCCCCAGGGCCAGCGCACGCTTGTTGACGGAAACGATGTTGCGACCACCCAGTGAAACCGCCAGAGTATTCTCGGCCAGCCCGTAGGCGACATAGAAACTCTCGGACTTGAGTCCATAGGACTGAAACGCTTCTAGAAACCGGGTGTAGGTATCCGGCTTTACGGGTTCCGCGGCACACATCAAAACGCGAAGCGAGCTGAGATCACAAGCCTCCAGGCTCTCCTTGGAAAGCCTCCCGGCGCGCAGGCAATAGTCGTAGGCGAAGTTGGGGGCAGCCGTGGCGGTGGCGCGGTAGGTCGTCATCGCATTGAACCACAGGATCGGCCGCTGAATGAAGTCCATGGAAGCGAACCCGTACGTCGTGCCACCTTTCAGTGCTGGATATAGGTAGCACCCGATCAGTCCCATATCGTGATACTGCGGAAGCCAGGAAACGACGACCGGCGCGGGATGGTCGATCACGAGCGGACACGTATTCAGGATGTTTTCGTGCGTCACGATCACGCCCTTGGGCTCCATGGTCGAACCCGACGTGTACTGGAGAAACAAGATCTTCGAAGGATCGACAGCCGGTCGGTCCGAAATCGCATCCACGAAATCTTCCGTGGCGATCCACGGAAGACCGGAAATGTAATCTACGTCGACGCCGCACGCCGAGACTCCACTTCTGGCGAGATTCGTCTTGAGGGATGCGTGGTAGTCTCTGCTCGTTAAGATCCCCGCCGCCTGGCAATCCTTTGCGATGTGGACCATTTTGTATAGGGCGCTCTGGAAGCCACGCGAACTGGGGGGATAGACCGGCACGGGGATCAATCCGGCGCGCACGCAGCCAAAGAATGCGCAGATCATTTCGAGCCCCGGCGGGTACGCAAGCAGGAGCCGGTCGCCCACCGCGAAACGACCCTCTTTCCACAAATGTGCCGCGATCGCCTGCGCTCGGCGGAGAAACGACGCGTAGGTGTAGCTTTCGATCGGATCGCCGTTTACATCAAGGTACGAATAAAGGAGTTTGTCCGGGTGCTCATCTGCCAACCTATCCAGGTGGCCCAAAATTGACGCCGTCATCAATCAGCGATCCTCCAATGTTGAATAGAACGCAAGTCAGTAAACGAAACATCCCTCCCCAGCAAGCCAGCTGAACCGCGATTGAGTTTGAAAGTGCAGACCTGAAATGTAGGCCGACTGTGAGAATGTGTGCGTAATTTTTTCTCAGCATAAGCGTCGCTCGACGCTCTGGGGAACGGATGGTTTACTTTTTTGCCGCACAGGGACGCGGAGGGGACTTGCGCAGCTGCGCCGACGTCCTATGGTCCCTTGCAAGAAGCCCTGTTCGTTATGGTTCATTGATAGTTATATGTTAGCAAACCATTTTGGACAATGCCATGTGTCGTCGCTTTCACCGCTTCCACCACTGCACCTAGGCATCCTCCGTTCCGAATGTTCTTGATTGTCTTTACGGGCTCGCATTAAAATTATGCTGCGAGGTTGTCGGCGGCGCAGCGCCAATTTCGCTGAGGGTCAGGACCAGGGATGCGATGTATGGAACGCGTCGGGCCCAATTAGCATGATCGCGGAGGCGCCGGTGACGTTCGAAACCGAAGCGGTGATCACCCAAGAGCCGGAGACGGCGGATCTGGTACCATCGGAAACCTCAGTGGCGTCGTTTATCGAACCGGTCGATGCATCTTCCTTTCCGAAAGTCTTACGTCGCCGCCTGGATAAGTTTTTTGCCGACCACAACATTACTCCCAAAGCGGACCATGCGATGTGGGTCAAGATCGCTGTGGGCCTGGCAGTCCTCGCGGGCACCTGGATTGCTCTGTATGCGCTGAGGCCCGGTTCATGGAAGTTTGTGGCCCTCTACCTTTTAGGTGGCCTCGCCCAGACATTCCTTTTGCTGAACATCGCCCATGACAGCAATCACAACGCCATCTCGTCCCGGCCGCGCGTCAACAAAACCCTGAACTATGTCTTCGATTTGTGCGGAATCAGCTCGTACATGTGGCGTATCCTCCATCATCGGGGCCATCACTCCTGCATCAATCTCCACGGCGAGGATGATGCGCTTTCGGGACGCGGCATCTTTCGCTTTACCCCCTATGAATCCCGCGCGCCATGGCACCGGTTCCAGCACATCTATGCGCTGTTCTTTTATGCACTGTTCTCTCTCGACTATGTGTTCTTCAGGGACTTCGAAAGCTTTTTCTTCCCGTCCCACGAATATCTGAAACGCGCCAAACATTCTCTGCGCGAATATGCCATTCTCGTTGCCGGCAAGGGCTTCTACCTCATTTACATGCTTGTCTTGCCGGTGATGGTGCTTGGAAAATCACCTCTGCTGGTCGCCGGGGCGTTCCTCCTGGTCCATTTGTTCATCGGTTTAGCCGTAACGCTTGTATTCCAGACGACGCACACCATCGACAGCACCTACTTTCCCTCGGACCGCGCTGAGTTTGACAACGGCGTGTATCACATCTTCGCAACAACGGCCGATTATGCGACGGAAAACCCGCTCGTCGGTTGGCTCGCGGGCGGGCTCAACCATCACATCGTCCACCATCTGTGCCCTTTCGTGTGCCATACCCACTATGCCCCGCTGACCAGGATCGTGAAGGAGACCGCCGAAGAGTTTGGGGTTCCCTATCGGCAGCACCCCACCATGACGCGGGCAATCCGGCATCATCTGATACTCTTGAAGCAATTGGGGAACGAAAACTGATTCTGAGCATTTTATCTTTTACCTATGGCCGCGCTACCACTTCCTACAAGTGACATGAAATCACCTGCGGTTCAAGGCAAGTATCAGGACGGCTGGGTATGACCTTATCCGCGCCTGTCCCCGTTGTTTCCCGATTTCGCTGTTTTGCGGACTCTCGCGCAATGTTCCGCAATCCCGTGCAGGTTTTGTCGAAGTACAACGATATCTTCGGCGACACATTCCGGCTCTATTTGGGCGGTCTCAAGGAAGCGATCGTTACGATCGATCCCGCTGTCATTCAGCACGTGTTAAAGACCAATGCGGAGAACTACCAAAAATCCGAAATTCAAGTAAAGCGGATGGGCCACTTCCTGGGGAAAGGTCTTCTCACCACCCACGGAGAAGCCTGGCGCACGCAGCGGCGTCTTATCCAGAAGGGCTTCGATCGAACGCAACTCGATGCGCTGTCCTCAATCATGCAGGACTCCCTCGCCGAGTCGCTGCGGGATTTCGACAGACAGGTCCGTCGCGGCCCCGTCGATATCTACCCCCACCTGATGAAAATTACATTCGCGATGGTCTCCCGATCGCTCTTTGGCGCACGGTTGAAGGACGAAGACATCGATCTGGTCAGCCATACCATCTGCACCGTCCAGGAATTCATTGTTCGGCAAACCCTTCAGCCCTACCTGAATGCCTGGTTCGCCGTCTCGGGGGAACTGCGCAGACACGAAGACATGCGAACCCGCGCGGACGCCATTCTGCTCGAATACATCAGGAAGCGCCGCAACGAACCGCCCGGCCACGATCTGCTGCAGACTTTGATGGATGCGCGTTACAGCGATGGCGAAGGCATGAGCGATGAGCTCATCCTCAGTGAGAGCATGCAACTTCTGGTGGCCGGCCATGAAACATCGTCGAATGCGCTATCGTGGCTTCTTTATCTTTTGAGCTCGCGTCCGGATTGTCTCGAAAGGGTAAGGCAGGAATTTGATTCCGTGCTCGGCGAAGCGCCTCTGAGCCACAGCGACGTTCCCAAATTCGAATTTGCGACTCAGGTCATTCAGGAGGCGCTCCGCCTCTACCCGCCGTTTTGGATGATCGACCGCATGGCTGTCGCGGACGACCGCGTAGGCGACCTCGCCATTCCCCGTGGATCGATGGTCATTGTGTATGTGTACGGTGCGCACCATGCTCCGCGTTACTGGCAGAATCCGGAGAATTTCGATACGGAGCGTTTCACCAAAGCCAACGAAAAGCTGCGCACGCCCTTCACCTTCCTTCCCTTCGGGGGCGGACCGCGAGGCTGTATCGGTGGAAATTACGCGATGCTGCAGATCCTCATGATTTTGAGCGATCTGCTCAGAAAATACGATTTTCAGCTGGCTCCGGGCCAAATGATCGAAGCTCGTCCGATGGTCATTCTGCGGCCGAAGCACGGAATCCGCATGACGTTCACTCATACCATCGCTCTGGCCCCCTGCACCGCATAAGAGGCGATCCGGTCGGAAACCTACTTGAGTTGTAAAGCGTAAAACATTGCCCAATTGATATCCACTCGGCGACCGCAACTTCGCCCATGCGGAAAGCCGGTCCCGACGAGAAAACGAACTAGCGATTCCTCCGTGCTGTCTGCGACTTGGATTATGGCCGCGACTTCCTGCTCCGTGTAGGTCGCGTATTTTTTGTTCTTGTTCCGTTTGCCCACATGGATCGGCCAATCCTTCTTCTGCACCCCGTCCTCTCTCGCAACGTACTTGCCGATGCCACGGTCGTTCGGGAAAACCATTGTCTTGAGGAAATAGTTCAACACGGTCGATTCGCCGATTGGTGCGCCCGTCGCACCAGAGGGGCGTGTCCGCAACTCGTGCAGAAAGTCGAGCATGTCATGGCGGCAAATTCGTCGAAAAAGGTTTTCTTGCAGCTTGTGAAGATTCATATTTGAATGCAAGAGGAAACCGCAAATGTGGCAACAGTACGTGGTAACAGCTAGCGGTTTTCCAACTTCCTTGGTTTCTTCAGATGAGTGGAGCCGGCGCGGTTCGAACCCGCGACCTCCTCGATGCCATTCGGAGAGAAGCCTCTATTCCTATTGGCACCTGAGCCTCTCGTTGCGGCTATTACGGTCGACGAAATCGGATAGAGCGTCTGAAAACGGAGGTTGCTTCCTGTTATTCGTATTATGGACTTCGCGCAGCTCGTGAGATTGCCACAATCATGCCGACAATGCCGATTTTAATGTATACCCAACACGGCTATTGGGGAATGGAATTGGAAGCTAAGAAATTCGGCGTGCGATTGAAACGGTGTTAAAGCAGCGAACCTTGAGTCCAGGACCCTGTACACGCTCGGGTGAGAAGCGACGGAAACCGAGGGCGAAATTCGATGCTACTCGGCTTACTCGCTGACGAATGCGATGCAGTGTTCAAGAAATTAGAGTTCGTAGAGTTGCCCACGAATTTTGTCTTACAAGAAGCAGGGCCGATCAAATTCGCTTATTTCATTAATTGTGGACTGGCCTCGGTCTTAAACGACGAAAACGTTGAAGTTGGACTGGCTGGTGCGTCGGCTGGCGACAGGTCGATTGCACCTAAGATAATCAAGCGTAGAATAGCGGCATCGAGATGTACCGATGGAAAAGGAAGGTTTGAAAAGCGCGGACCTGAGGCGCTTGTGTGAGGGCGTGTCGCCTGACGACGAGCCGTGCGGTTCCCCAGCGACACTGAGTTGCTTGACGTGTGGGAGATGGTTTTGCGGTGCTCACGCCGAGGATGATGAGTGGCATCCGTGCGTGCTGCCGTCTGGTGAGGAGGGCGGCGAGGCGTAGAGCACCCGCCCAGCTAAACGAGGAGGATAAACCATATGACAGCACAACGGCAGTCCGACATCCTGAAGATCGAGCAGAGGCGAGATTTGCTCCTGAAAATTGGTGTACTGGACAATGAAATCGCGTTTCCCGCGTTGGCGTTAATTAGGCGTGGAGTTGGTCTGGTCATCGGTTGGGTGTAGTCTCTGATCGGGGCGATCCTTATCATTAATAAAGACTGCTTTTGCTAGGCCTAAGAATTTATGCGATACAACTGTAGGAAACAGAACCCGCGGTCCTGTCCTGAGCTTGCGACCAAGTAAAGGGTCAACAGACCGTTCATTTCCGTGTGTTCAGAAAGGACCATCATCGGTGCAGACGTCACAAATTTTTCAAGCATGGGGCAAGATCCTCAAGGGTGAACCTCCCTCTCTGTCGATAGAAATCACGCGTGAATGCCCTTTGAAATGTCCGGGATGTTACGCGTATGACGACGCACACCTAGGCGGCGGACAGACATTGCGCGACCTGAACGATAGAAGAGGCCAATCCCTAGTAGACGGAGTTCTTGAAGTCGTCGATCGGCTGAAGCCTTTGCACTTGTCTATCGTCGGGGGTGACCCGCTGGTCCGCTATCGCGAACTTGAGTTGTTGATTCCCTTGTTATTGGGGCGCGGAATCCATGTGCAGATTGTTACCAGCGCCTTCCGGACAATGGGTCCGACCTGGGCAAGCCTGGAGCATCTGCATATCGTCGTGTCCATCGATGGCCTGCAACCAGAACACGATATCCGCCGAGCGCCAGCAACGTACGACCGCATTCTAAAAAACATCCTGGGGCAGAGAGTCACGATCCACTGCACGGTCACAGGTCAAATGATGAAGCGACCAGGATACTTGGGCGAATTCCTTGAATTCTGGACGCCACGCCCCGAGATCAAGAAGGTGTGGTTCAGCCTGTTCACTCCTCAAATCGGAGATCAGATGCCGGAAATCCTGGGTTTTGAAGAGCGGGCGCAAGCTCTTGCGGACATGACCCAATTGCGAAAACAATATCCGAAGCTTGATATGCCGCAGGCGGTGATTCGGCAGTTCGCCTCCCCGCCACACAGCCCGAAAGAATGTGTTTTCGCGCTCACAACCCAGACGTTGTCGGCAGACCTGGAGACAAAGATCACCCCCTGCCAGTTTGGTGGGAATCCTGACTGCGCATCCTGCGGATGCATCGCATCGATGGGTTTGGCTTCCGTAGCTTCGCACAAATTGGGAGGAATCCTCCCGGTTGGCGCCATTTTCAAAGCCTCCCTCAAGATCGGACAGAACAGAGCGAAATCAAGAGCGAAGTATCAAATTAAAAATCCTCTACAGATATCGCAGGTAAAGAAAACAAACGTACAATAGTCGGGGAAGGAAAAATTAGTTTGTGAAGAATGCAGCCCAGCCCAAGCTTTTGTCCACTCGATATGAAAGGGAGGTAGTTTCCCTCGGCGAACTATCCGCGCGGCTCGGCAGCAATCCACTCTTGGTACAAGCCAGCAATGGAAATACATCTATAAAGCTAGATGGAATTCTATGGATTAAAGCATCTGGCAAATGGCTAGCACATGCAATGCAAGAAGAGATGTTCGTTTCGGTTGAATTGGCGTCCGTTAAGGAGGCTGTTCAGAACAACAAGGAAATTGCGCCGCACTATGACCTGAGGGACGAGCCCCGACCATCGATTGAAACACCAATGCACGCCATCCTTCGGCATCGTGTTGTCATCCACGTGCACTCTGTCAATGCTATCGCCTGGGCGATACGTCTAGATGGACCCGAGCAACTAAAAGAACGACTGGCTGGCCTACGGTGGCAATGGATTCCGTACGCAGGATCCGGCATCCCGCTAGCCCGAGAAATCGAAAAGAAAGTGGGCCGTGCGCGGGAAACCGACGTTCTCGTACTTGGAAACCACGGACTGGTTATTTGCGGACATGATTGTTACTCAGCCGAAAAGCTTCTTCGTGACGTTGAACGACGACTTGCGATTGCTCCCCGAAGATTCCCAAGGCCCGACACCTCAGTGCTGAATACGATTGCCCGTTCTTCAAAATGGCAATTCCCTGATGTCGATTCACTGCATGCATTAGGAACGGATCCAGACTCTCAAAAGATTCTAAAAGGCGGCATTCTCTATCCATGCCAGGCTATTTTTCTGGGCCATACGATGCCTCTCTGGCCGCCTGCGGCCGTAATTTCTAAATTCAAAGAGCGCTTGATTGGCAAAGATACAACTCCTCCTTTCATAGCTGTGGAGAGAAGTGGAGTCATGCTCAACAAGAAGATGACCAGCGCAGAGCGCGCCACCTTGATTGGTCTTGTGCAAGTGACTCAACGAACGGAAAGATCCGCGCGACTTCGCTACCTGGAAAAGGCGGAAATATCGGATGTCCTGAGCAAGGGCGCACATGGTTGCAAAGAAGGAGTTGTGATGGAGGAAAAAGCAAATCCTATTGCGAGATAGCAGAACTTTTATTCTGGGAATGGCCCGCCGATAATCGGGTCGGCAACCAGCACGTCAAAGTCTTTCTTACACGTTATGCAAGTGACGGTCTGGTTGTTCATTGGACTTCGTCCCACTCTTACAAAGACATGAATAATCTGTTTCCGTTTGCAATGCTGGCAGTAGACAGGGATTTTGGACTTCTCCATACCTGATTCTATAACGCGCTCGGTGAGGGCTGCCCGTATCTTTTGGCACTCTAAGTGTTTGGTGAGATTTTTGATCTGTACTTGATGGTCAGACGATAGTGAAGCCTATTGTAGCAACTTAGCCCTGCTCTTCTTCCGCCGAAATCTTGGGCTACAACGTGTTGCTGACGATAGATCAGGGCTTTGTACACCAGCAAAACCTTGAGGGCCGCAGGATCGCGCTTCTGATCCTTGTGGCTCCGTCGAATCAGATCGAGGATTTGGCACCGATTGCTCCGGCCGCTCTCGCCGCCCTGGCCGATATCCAACCGGGAAGCGTCGTTCGTGTGAAAGCAGCTTAGTTCCAGCCTCAGAGTTCAGGTGCGTCCATTCGCGGCAGATCATAGAGCTTGCTGACGAGTCCAATGATCCAGCCGATGGGATATAAGATATCGCTGATGATTGTACAAATCCTGAGACGCGCCTCCCAGGCGGCACGCTCCTCCTCTGCATCACGTACGATTTGTTGTACTCGGGTAACAGTTAGCGGTTTTCCGAGGTAACGTTCCTGGTTTCTTCAAATGGTGGAGCCGGCGGGGTTCGAACCCGCGACCTCCTCGATGCCATCGAGGCGCGCTCCCAACTGCGCTACGGCCCCACAGAATCCAAATGCTGTTATAGCGTTTATAGCACCTTGCGAATGCGAGCGTCAAACAACTCCCCTACAATAGCATGCATAACACAACGCATTGTTGGAGCATCAGAACAACGAGTCTATGGCCAGAAAGATTACACGACGCGATATGACGAAGTTGCTGGCTACCGCCGGAACCGGCACGCTCGCTTTGGGACTTTACACCTGGCGCGTGGAACCTCATTGGCTGGAATTCACTTTTCCTACGCTACCCATCTCCGGCTTGGCCCCCGGGCTGGAAAACCGCACTCTCGCGCAGATTAGCGACATTCATGTGGGACCCAGAGTTGACGACGACTACATCATCAACTCCTTCCATAGGGTTCAGAAGCTAGCGCCAGACTTCGTAGCCTTCACCGGGGACTTCGTCACCTACAGAAGTGCGCAACAGTTCGAGCAGTTACGGCGTGTTTTGCGGCACGCCCCGCATGGCCGTCTAGGCACCGTCGGGATACTTGGCAACCACGATTATGGTTTTCACTGGCGCATGCTTGATGTCGCAGACCGTGTTACAGCGATTGCGCGCGACGCAGGCATTGTGCTGCTTCGCAACCAAGCGTTCACAATTGCCGGATTACAATTCGTTGGACTGGAAGACTTATGGAGTCCGCTCTTCGATCCCGCAGATCTCCTGGCCCAGAAAAGCCAGGACGCCTCCACAGTTGTGCTCTGCCATAACCCGGACGCCGCGGATCGCCCGATATGGAGCGGCTATCGCGGATGGATTCTTGCCGGCCACACACACGGCGGGCAGTGTAAGCCGCCGTTTCTGCCGCCGCCGCTGGTGCCGGTAGCGAACAAGCGCTATATCGCTGGCAAGATTGAATTGTCAGGAAACCGCAATATGTACATCAGCCGAGGCGTGGGCCACTTGCTTCGCGTTCGCTTTAACGCGCGCCCGGAAGTAGCCGTATTTAAGCTCCAGCGTGCCGTGTAGCGAGCAACACTACAAACTACGATTCGATTGGTGGCCATCGAATAGCTGCCCTAACTCTCAGGAATGATGGAACCAGGCATACCCCACGGTAAACGTAAAAGTGCCGTTGTATCCCGGATTATGCGGACCCAAGCTGGCGCTTGACAGATGGCCAAATTCAATTTCAAAAAGTAGCGCACGCTTCTCTTTCACGAAGACATTCGCTCCAAACGCAGCTCCCGGCGTGAAGTTCACCTGCGAAGTGTCTCCCGGCGGAATATTATCCCTGCTGAAAACGATGCCACCCTCCGGAGCGAAGTACGGAACGACTTTCTTGCGACTCGTAAAATTCCATTTCCAAATGATGGGCTTAATGCTGCCTCCATACACGGCGCTTTCCGGCGGGAAGACCACGTAGATCGGCATCACGTCAACATCCCACTCAAAATTGCCGCGAAAGATTCCGGATAGATGATCGGAGGTAAATACTCTGCCGGCGCGACCGCCCGCATAAAAAAACTGAGTCGTATCGGACTTACCCAGGCCCATGCCGCCTCCGCCGAAAAGCGCCAATTGCCACGTATCTTTTTGAATGGGATTCGCAGGCGAATCTTGCGCCGCGATTGCCGAACCCAAGGCAAGCAACAGAATGAATACGCCGAAAATCTTCATGCACTCCCCCCCATTTCATACGTTTCCGGAATCCTTCGACCCCCACCATGCGGCTGGTTTCCGGTAGCAGGATATTAAATCCTGCCGAGCGTAAAACCTCTTGCCTTTGCGGTCAAGGTGCCAGCGTACAGACGCGGAAGAATCAGAAAGCCCGAGGATTTTTCGCCTGGTAAGTCTAAAATAAGCGCCCTATGCCCAAAATTACTTTTCTAGGCGCAGCTGGAACTGTCACAGGATCGAAATATCTGATCGAAGCCGGCGGCAAACGCCTCCTGGTGGATTGCGGCCTGTTCCAAGGCCCCAAGGAACTTCAGCAACGCAACTGGAATAATCTCCCAATCGATCCGGCCAGCATCGATTGGGTTCTGTTGACGCACGCGCATATCGACCACACTGGCTATATACCACGGCTAGTGCAAAACGGTTTCCGCGGCCCCATTTATTCGAATGCGGCCACGCGCGAATTGTGCGAATTACTTCTGCTGGATTCGGCGCACCTGCAGGAAGAGGATGCCCAGTATGCAGCCAAGAAAAACTACAGTTCGCATCATCCTCCGCTTCCGCTTTACACCGTGGCCCAAGCGCAAACTTCCCTGGCGCAGTTTCGGGAGATTCCGCGAGCAGATGTTTTTTCGATCAGTCCGGAGTTTTCGGTGCGGCCTCACGACGCAGGACACATCCTCGGCTCCTCCTGGCTGGAGCTCACCATCACCGAAAACGGCAAGCAGACACTCGTCGTTTTCTCCGGCGATGTGGGCCGGTATGATCAGCCCATCTTGAAGGACCCTGAATCGCCGACGCACGCCGATTTTCTCCTGTGCGAGTCCACCTATGGCGATCGCGACCATCCCACCGGCTCGGTGCCCGACGAACTGGCTGACGTAATCAACCGAGTCGCAAAGCGCGGTGGCGCAGTGGTGGCGCCTGCTTTCGCTGTGGGGCGAACGCAGACTCTGATGTACTACTTGCGTGAACTTGAAGAAAAGCAACGCATCCCGCACCTTCCAGTTTATGTCGATAGCCCGATGGCTATTAACGTGACGGACATTTACGTGCGCCATAAGGAAGACCACGATGCCGATTTCGTGCAACAGGAAAACCAAGGCAATCTCGATCCGCTAAACATGAAAGAAGTGCACATGACGCGCTCGGTGGAGGATTCAAAGAGCATCAACGAAGTAGTTGCCCCGTGCATCATTATTTCGGCCAGCGGCATGGCCAACGGCGGGCGAATCCTGCATCATCTGGCGCGTCGTCTGCCCGATTCACGCAGCGCCGTATTGCTTGTAGGCTATGAAGCGGAAGGCACGGGAGGCCGCGCGCTAGAAGATGGAGCACAATATCTTCGCATTCACGGCGAAGAAGTGCCGGTGAAAGCCGAGATTGTTAAAATTGATCAGCTATCCGCGCACGCGGGTCGTAGCGAGCTTTTGCGATGGCTTTCAGGGATTACTGCGCCACCGCGCCAGACATTCCTGGTACACGGCGAGCCTAACGCGCTTGAATCCTTCCACGGCGCTGTAACCGGCCGGTTTCACTGGCCGGTCACCGTCCCGGAGTATTTGCAGTCGATCGATTTGGGAACCCAATGAGCGGTTAAGCAGTCAGCGGCAGAGCTGGATTTTGTGTGAACGCAGGAATCTCGCTTAGGCTGAATCCAAGCACAAACACTGGATGCGGCGCACCGCGGCCCCAGCGCGTGAGTTCCCACTTCGCGCGCAGGAACCTCACTTCGGGCTTTAAGGTGAGATCGAGAATCTGCCGCGTTTCTCCGCGATAGAAACGTTGCGGCATTTTCAACAGAGGCAATTTCCCAAAATCCTGCCCGTCCGCCGAGCCCCACACCGAAATGTCCACGGATTCCTGCTCGATTTGCTCGGTGATAAACATGGTGCACATAAAGATCCGCGTTTCGCTGGCCGCAATTTCGAACGCGTGGCCTTCCCCATTGGCGCTAAGTCGCGTGCCGGGCGGAATCAAATCGAGTCTCATGTTCAATTGGCCTCTGTAGGTTAAAATCTCGCGGATTCTAGCATAGCTGCTCGCTTTTTCACTTCTGTCGCGCGCTAGAACTAACTTTTAACTTGGCCAGCCCTTCGGCGGCTGCTTGAAATGTCTTTTCCGTTTTGCAAAATGTGAAACGCAAATGAGTTCGGCCGTGCGCCGGATCTTGGTAAAAGCTGGAACCCGGAACGGCGGCCACGCCAATTTCCTTTACCAAGTATTTCGCAAACGCAATGTCATCGGGAAATCCAAAGGCAGAAATATCCGTCATGATGTAATACGCACCACGCGGCTTGAAACACCGGAACTCGGCATCGGTGAGAATTCCCAGCAGGCGGTCGCGCCGCACGGTATATTCGCGGGCCAGCGTGTCGTAATACTCCTGCGGAAAATGCAACGCGGTTGCGCCCGCCTCTTGCAGCGGCGCAGCGGCTCCCACCGTAAGAAAATCGTGTACCTTGCGAATCCGCGATGTCGCCTCGGGAGGCGCGATAGCCCAGCCAACTCTCCACCCGGTCACGCTATAAGTTTTAGAGAGCGCGTTGATCGTAATAGTTCGCTCGCGCATGCCGTCCAGCGTGGCCATGGAAATGTGCCGCGCTCCGTCGTACAGCATGTGCTCGTAAATTTCGTCGGTGATGGCGAACGCATTCCATCGTACGCAGAGATCCCGAATTTGCTCCAGTTCTGCGCGTTCAAAAACTTTCCCCGTGGGATTGTTCGGCGTATTTAGGATGATCGCTTTCGTGCGCGAACCAAACGCGCCAGCCAGTTCCTGCGGGTCGAAACTCCAATCCGGCTCGCGCAGTTTCACAAAACGCGGCTGCGCGCCGGAAAGAATCGCGTCCGGCCCATAATTTTCGTAGAACGGTTCGAACACCACTACTTCGTCGCCCGGATTCACGATAGCCATCATCGACGACATCATCGCTTCCGTCGATCCGCAACAAACCGTAATTTCGCGCTCCGGATCAACTTGCACGCCTTGTATGCGCGCGAATTTTTCAGCGATCGCGTTGCGCAACGATTTCGCGCCCCACGTAATGGCGTACTGATTGATGTCGGCGGCAATCGCTTCCTGCGCCGCACGCTTGATTTCGATGGGAGCGGGAAAATCCGGGAAACCCTGCGACAAATTCACAGCTTTATACTGGATGGCCAACCGCGTCATTTCGCGGATTACGGATTCGGTGAACTGCGCGGTCTTCGAGGAAAGTTCAGGGCGAATGCTTGCGATTCGCGGCGAGTTTGACGGGTTCATCTTTTTGACCACCATACAGCTTGCGGTAAATGTCTGCGTTGCGCGTAACTATTTCCACATATTCGCGCGTCTCGGTGAACGGGATCGAGTCGACAAATTCAGCGAGGTCCCTGTACGATTGCCCCGCGTTCCACAAAGCCACACGGTCTTCGCCAGCATTGTACGCGGCTAGCGCCGATTCGACACTGCCGAAATCATTTTTCAAACCCGCCACATAAATGGTGCCCAGCCTTACGTTGTAATCCGGATCCGTGAGCAGCGAATGGGAATATTTAACCTTTGCCTTCTTGGCCATTTGCCGCGCAGTCTTGGGCAAAAGCTGCATCAAACCAAACGCGTTTGCGCCGGAGTGCGCGTCAGGTTCGAATGCTGATTCCTGACGGATCAAGCCAGCGGTTAGCATCGGATCGATTCCCGCGTGCGCGGACCATTGCCGTATCGAAGTGCCGAACGGAAGCGGATAGGCCGCGAGCCAAACGTCGTGAGGAACTTGATCGAACGGCCGCGAATCCAGTTGCGGATAAATCTGTCGCACGGTGACGATAGCGGCTCCTACATGCCCGGCAGCCACCGCAGCTTGCGCAGCCTCCAACAGAAGCCGCGGCTCGCCAGTGGACGCATAAGCGGCGCGAAGTTCGAGTTCCGCGGACGCGTCAAATGCGATTGTGCTCAACGCGTCCGCGCGCGCTTGCCGTTCAGCCGCCGCTGGCGGAATCGCACCGAGCGGCTGCGCCGGTAGAACCGGCGGGACTTTTTCCAGCACTTCCGCATTAACGACCGGCCCCGCGCCCAGTGAACGCACGCGCACCATGGCAAGACTCTCGAAATAATTCTGCGGGTAGCGTTCCTGCAATTTGCCGTAATAACCGCGCGCGAGCGACGGATTGCCGGCTTCCTCCAGCAATCGGCCTAGCCAGTACAACGCATCGGGTGTGAACTGCGAGCCCGGGAAACGGCGAAGATGTTCTGTCAGCAGATCGCTTGCCCCCGGCTGGCGTTTTAGAACCGCGACCCATGCCACTCGCCATTGCGAAGGCTTGGCGTCCGCCATCATCGGGAAATTATCGGCGAGCCGTTTGTAATAACCGGCTGCGCGGTCGCGATCCATCTGTACCCAATAATAATTCCCGGCCAGATACAGAGCGGCTTCAGTCCACTCGCTGGCCGGCGCACGCGATGCCGCTGATTCGACTGCCGTGGCCATTTCGGTGTCACGGTGTTGCGAGCGATACCACTGCGCCAACGCGAGATATCTTTCCGCGTCCACGTCTGCATCGGCGATCTGCAGATTTAGGATCGCGGTTGGAGTGCTCCCCAGCTGCAACTCGCATTCCAGCACGCGCAATGCGGCGCGCTCGCTCGCTGCACCGGAAAGTTGCGACACCATATGCGAGTACTCGTTGCGCGCATCGCCCCACAGTTTTGCGCCGAAAAGTATTCCGGCATGCGTGAGTTGCTGATCGAGCGGAACGGGCGGAATTTGGTCGCCAGCCTTGCCGCTGCGCAGAAAATTTAATTTCTCGCTGGCCTCGCGAGCCTGCGTGCTGGTGGGATATTGCAAATAGATTGCTTGATAGTCCTTGGCGGCCTCCGCTAGCTGGGCTGATTGCTCGTGAGCTTCGCCGCGCAGAAAAAGCAGGGCCGGGCGTTGCGACGTGAGCGCATACGCATCGAGCGCTGCCAGAGCGTCGGCGGGTTGGTTTAACGCTAGCGTGGCCGTGCCAATCGCTTGCAGAGCCTGTTCCGTCATCACCGAGTTTGGATATTTTTCGCGAAATTCCTGCAGCTGCGCCAACGCATCAGCGTCGTGGTTCAGCGCGATATTCGTTTCCGCGCTCCAGTACAGCGCGTAGTCACCCAGCAGCGGGTCGCTCTTTGCACGCGCCAGCCATTTGGCGGCGTCTTGATAATGCGCCTTGTTGTAGTCGTGGTAGCCGAGCGCCAAGGCAGCGCGCGACGCGAGCGCTCCGGAAGATTTCTGCATGGCAAACGCGCTAAGCCGCGCATAGGCAACCGTGGGGTTTCTTTGTTTCAGACCGCGCGTCAATTGTTCGAGCTGTTTTTCACTCGGCGCAGAAGTTTTCTTCGCCGCCGCAGCCGCTGTCTTCGCTTTCGTAGTATCCGGGGATGTTGCTGCAACAGAAGTAAGAGAAAAAATCAGGCAGGCTGCCGCCACACTAATAGAGCGGACGGCGAATTTCATCCCAGCCTTCCTAGTGCCGCAGAACGGGCGAGGGGTAAGGATATTCTCCGAGGGTCTTGCTGTCACCCTCACCGAGGATTTCCACCATCCAGTGATGGAAGTAATCCACTGGGTGGTCCTGAATCGCGCGGAAGCGGCGGTCGTATTCTTTGCGGGCTTTATCGATTTCTCCACGCAATCTGTGACAGATGTCTTTGTGTTCGCGGCCCAGTTTAACCTCTTTCGGGCGCAATAATTTGATGTCTTGCATGGAAACTTTGGCTGCACGATTCGCGCGGCGATGCAGCTCTTTCATGTCCGACGATAGGCTTGCAACGTCGAAGGCCACAGCCTCTGGCTGCGCGGCTACCGGTTCCAGCGGGATCTCTGTGGTTATAGACTGCCCCGCTGGCTCCTCGAGCGGCACATCTTCGGGAACCATGGTGCCCGCGGGCATTTCTGCGGGTTCTTCGGCCCATTCGGATTCGCTCTCGGGTTCTGCCTCAGCAACGGGCTGCGCTGCGACAACTTCTTCGTCTTTAACTTCGGTGCGGGTCGCGCTAGAAACTTCTTCTTCCTCTTCTACTGGGGCATTCGCTGCGGCAACCGCGCCAGCTCGTGCGCCAGATCCAGCTTCATCGCGAGGATTCAGCGCCACCGCCACGAAGTTCGAAAGTACGGACAGCCCGGCAGCCAGCGCGGCGGCGGACGTCTGTGCGCGAAGAAGCGCAGGCAAGGCGTTACTCGGACGGCTTGAAGAGCAAGCCGCAACCAAGTCGGCATACGCCTGCTGCAGCTCGTCAGCAGTGCGCTGCAGAGGAGCAAGATTGTCGCGCAAAGCGCGCGAGACCGCCTCTTCCAGAGCGTGCTCTAGCGAATTTTTCCGAGCTGTCAAATGGTTCTACCTATTTGAATTATGGAAACGGTAGAAGAGGGTGTCAACTGACATTCCTCCCACGCGTTCCTGAAGCAAAAAACGAGTTTTGAAGCCAAGCTGTCAAGGCAAAGGGTGACCCAGGAGGGGAGCTAAGCTGCATAATTTCTGAAACCTTACGCCGCGCGAAGAGCTGGCCGACGGCTGTGGTAGGATGCCGCCAGCTCGCACAATTATGAATCCCACGCTAGCCTTCTGGAAAACTTTTCCACGGAAATCCACTTTCGTTTTCCTGGCGGGAGTTTTCTTCACCTTCAGCACCGTCGGGATTGCCAGTGACCTAGTTGAAATGGGGCGCCAGCCTGCTCTTCTCTACATTTTAATGGTCCTGATATCCGGCGTCTTCACCGCCAGCTATGCCGCCGCCGGCCTCGTTTTTCGAAAGAAAATGTGGAAAGCCTTCTTCCCAATTTTTGCCGTCCATATGTTGCTGATAAACCTGCTGCATCATTGGTTGCCTTCCTTTCCACCTCTCGTAGTCATGAACGCCGCCGATGTTTCCCATCTGCAAAGCAGACTTTCATTCGACGCGAGATGTATGTTAATTGCGATCGCGTTGGGCTATTCCTGCTTCGTGTACGTGTTTGTTAGCGAGGGCCGGCGCTACTTCCGAGTCCATGCTGAAATGGAATTGGCCGCCGAAATCCACCACATACTCGTCCCGCCCATCGACACGAAAATCGGCGAATTTGAATTCTATGGCCGCTCGATACCCAGCGGCGAAGTGGGCGGCGACTTGATCGATGTGTTCCCGAATAATTCCGGCTGGATTGCGTATGTCGCCGACGTGTCCGGCCACGGCGTTGCGCCGGGCGTGGTAATGGCCATGGTAAAAAGCGCCGCGCGAATGCAAATCTCTTCGTGCGAAAAAAGTTCCGAGCTTCTCGGACACCTCAACTCCGTTCTGCTGCCGATCAAAAAGCCTGATATGTTCGCAACCTTCGCTTACCTGGCATGGGGCGGCGAGCGCTTGGAGTACTCGCTGGCGGGCCATCCCGCAATGCTGCTCTACCAAGCCGCTACAAATGAAGTCTCCGAAGTTTCGTGCCTCAACATGCCGCTCGGAATGTTTGACCAGCAAAACTTCGACACCGCGTCAGTGCATTGCGCTCCGGATGATTTGTTTCTGATTCTCACCGACGGCTTGCTCGAAGTTACCAACGCCAAGGGCGAGGAGTTTACTTTAACCGGGATCAAGCCGGTGATGCTCGCACATGCCACAGCGCCGCTGGACGTCGTCTTCCAGTCCATCCTGGATGCAGTCCACAGCCACGGACACGCCATCGATGACCAATCGATGTTGCTCGTGCGCTGCCACCGCGACGCCTGAAACGCGGACAGCGAACACTCTTCCCTTACATACGAAAAACGTCGTTGTGCCCCACGAATACGGCTTGGATTTGGCTGCGTCACTTGCGGGTGGTAAACTGTAAGTCCCAAGGGGGCGACACGGTTTCGACGGAAGCTGTCGCGGCCCGAAGGCATGCCGGGGCTCACTCGCCCGTAACAGAGTGAAACAACACAACTGGCAACTCACAGTTGGCACTCGCAGCCTAACTTAAATTAGGCTACGCGCTTCCTCAGGCGTCACCTACGCGTTTGAGATGAGGCGTCACACAGTAGGCTGGCTGTCGCGTTTCGGTCCGTAATGCGGCGGCGAGATTATCGGACTAGTTGCAAGCGCGTCTTGCCCGCTCTGAGCGCTTGCGACGAAAAAATCGGAACGGGCTAAGCATGTAGTCTTCGCGTTGCAAGGCTTCTCGGACGGGGGTTCGACTCCCCCCGCCTCCATTTACTAACTAGTTTATAAACTATTTGTTACACTACCAGATCGGGGTGCCACCTACCGAGTGCGTTGACCGGCGCGCAGCACGCTGGCCGCATTAGTCAAATACTGCTCGTCGCTTAGGATTTCAACCAATTCGTCGGGAAATGGAGCGATCTCGCTCTGTAGATACGTCACCAGTTCGCGGTAAATCTCCCGCCGCGCGTAGGGTGCTAGCTCGTTGCGGCGGCGCAGCGCATCCTGGATGA